>JAIPIJ010000002.1 GCA_021734705.1 Candidatus Peribacteraceae bacterium | reverse complement strand
CCAATAGCGCATACTGCCAACGGCACGGCTGTGAGCACTGGCCCCGATTGGCATCCCGCTCAGTCAAGAAGTTAGAAAGTAAGCAGCGCCCAGAGTACGACATGCAAATCGCACCGTGCACAAAAACTTCGAATTCCATTTTGGGATTCGCTCTGACAATCTGCTTAATTTCTGCGAAGGAAAGCTCGCGCGCCAAAATTATTCGGGAAACTCCCAGTTTGTGCCACTCATTAACGGTCCGCGAATTGACTGTATTGGCTTGAACCGAAAGGTGTTTAGCTACTTTGGGGAAAATTTTCTGTAGCGTCGCCAGCACACCTAAATCAGAAAAAATAAAGGCGTCTGGTGGCGTAGCCTTTAATTTAGATAGAAAATTTTCCAGCTTGCGGAACTCATAGTCACGCGGAAAAGTGTTCGTCGTAATGTAAATTTTCTTTTTAGCTTTCCGGCAGATTTTGATAGCTCGCCGAATCTGGACTAATCCAAATTTGTTCTCCCCCACTCGCAAAGAAAAATCCGGCGCACCCAGATACACTGCATCCGCACCGAAAGTGAGGGCTGTATGCAGCTTTTCGAGATCACCAGCGGGAGCTAGTAGTTCAATGTTCAATGTTGGGCAGTCAATGTACAATTCGATAGCCATTTTTAATTGTACATTGCACATTGTAAATTGATAATTCACTTAGTAAAGATGTTGGACTGGAAAAAGGCCCCTCGCCCGATTATCGCCCTCGCCCCGATGGCCGGCTATACCGACTCGGCCTTCCGGCAGCTAATTCGCCATTTCTCGAAGCGAACGATTCTCTGGAGCGAATTCGTTTCTGCTGACGCGTTGAAATTTGACTCAAAAAAATCCAAACAAATGCTGGCTTTCGCGAAACGTGAACAGCCCTTCGTGGCGCAAATTTTTGGTAGACGACCAGAAAATTTCGTTGAAGCAGCTAAATTTGTCGAATCAATCGGTGCATCCGGTGTCGATCTGAATTTCGGCTGCCCCGCCAAGAAAGTCGTGAACTCCGACCACGGCTCCGCGCTACTTAAAAATCCTAAACTCGCGAGTGAAATAATTTCGATGGTCGCTAAGTCGGTCAAAATCCCAACGAGTGTAAAAATGCGGCTTGGAATCGCGGATGACAAAAATTTAGAAAACTTCGCGAAAATGGTTGAGTCGTCTGGTGCGCAGCTACTAACAATCCACGGCCGGACAGCAAAACAAATGTATCGTGGCGAAGCAGACTTCGAACCAATTTACCGCGTGAAAAAACTTTTACAAATTCCGGTGCTTGGAAACGGCGACATCGATTCGGTTGATAAATTTTTCAATCAACTCGGTAATCTCGACGGGCTTATGATTGGACGGGCGGCTGTTACAAATCCTTGGATTTTTCGAGAAATCGAAAATCGCTTAGCCGGTAAAGATTCTCGTACACCTAAAACATTGAAAGCAAAAATCCCGACCATCTTGAAACACGCGCGTTTGCTCGTTGATACAAAAGGAGAAAAGCGCGCCATGCTGGAAATGCGCAAATTCTCAGCTAACTACGTCCGGGGAGAAGCTGGCGCCAAAAAACTGCGCGCCAAATTAGTCCGCACCGAAAAGCTATCGGAACTAGAAAGAATTCTTAGGAGGCCGTAATAAACTTTATAATTCTTAACGCTCTTTATAATCCTTATAATCCTTCTAATGTTCGTCGCGCTTCAAAAAAGGTTCAACGTGCTCCCGATCAATAATTCCACGCTGGATCAGGTCTTCGGCAAAACGGCGCATACTAATCATACCTTGCACCGAGGAAGTGGCGATCGTGTTATCAAGCTGCGGCGTATCACCTTTGCGGATAGCATTACGAATTGCGCTCGTGGTAATCATTAATTCAAAAATTGCGATTCGGCCACCACCCTTCTTGGGAACTAGCCGCTGACTAATAATTGCGATCAAAGAATCAGCCAGGCGCGCCAGAACCGCGTTCCTTTGATCTAGGGAAAAAGCCTGCATTAAGCGGTTAACAGTCTGTGAGGCTGAATTAGTGTGCAGGGTCGAAAGAACCAAGTGGCCGGTTTCACAAAGATTGAGCGCTGCTGTGATGGTGTCACGATCCCGCATTTCACCAACCATCACGACGTCTGGATCTTCACGCAGGGCAACCCGCAGCGCGGCATCAAAAGAATGCGTATCGTAATTCAACTCGCGCTGAGAGAAAATACATTTTTTATTGGTAAAGACAAACTCAATCGGATCCTCAATCGTAATTACGTGTTCAACCCTAGTCTCATTAATCTCCTCCAACATCGAGCGTAGCGTCGTAGATTTACCGCTGCCCGTTGGTCCGCACATCAGGATCAAGCCCTGCTTTTGTTTAATCAGGTCGTGCACAATTGTAGGTAGGCCAATCTCTTCTAAGCTTGGCAGCAATTTATCAACTTGCCGCATCACTAAAGCAATCCGCCCACTGCGAAAGAAAGCGTTGCAGCGAAAGTTCGTCCCGTCTGTATGTTCGTAAGAAAAATCAAACTCGCGATCACGCTTTAGCTTCTCAATCTCAGCCTCACCCTTGAGCATCCCAAAAATAACTTCTTCGGCCGTGGCTTCGTCTGGGACTGGTAAAGACTCCACTAAGTGGATGTCACCGAATATCCTCAAGGCTGTCTTTTGGCCAGCACCAAAATGAATGTCCGAAGCGCTCTTCTCAATCGCTAAATCCAGCAGCTTCTTGAGGTCGAAATTTATCTTAACTTCATCCATTGGTGGCTGGTTTTTGGTATTCGATTTCTTCGCTGGCTTTCGAGCGCTCTAGAAAACGCTTACCAACTAGCATATCAAAACTCGGTAGCTTCTTAGCCAATTGGGCCGTAGTCTCACGATTGATAATCAAAATTTCCGAGTCTGAAAAAGCTCTAGCTGAAGCATTGCGAGTTTTTTGGCCTAAAACGCCCAACTCACCAAAAACATCTCCGGGCTGCAAGAAGGCAATTTCCTCAGACATTTCATCTTCAATCCTGACAATCTCAACTTCGCCGCTTTTAATTACAAAAAGTTGATCGCCAGCTTCACCTTCACGGAAGATAAACTCCCCCGCCGGCACAACTTTGCTTTGAATCTTTTCCAGCAAACTGGCATCGCGGGTTAGATCGATATCGGAGAATGGAGGCAGCAGTTTGAGCGCTTCCAAATCCGTCGGGCTCATTAGGTTTATTTTAGTTTTAACTTGCTATATTTTAGCATAAAAATAGACTTAAGACAATGATGTCGAAAATTAAAATCAGGCTAAAATACTATCAATGTTGACTCTTTTCTTGCTGTTTTCCTTCGCCCACCTGTTGGGAGATTATCCTTTTCAGACTAATTGGGTTTACCGCCAAAAGATTAAAAGTCCTCTGGGAACACTGCTGCATGTAGCCATTTTGGTGGCGTGTTTTGTGGTCGTGCTGGCACCGCTATTGGTTAATCGCGTAGTTGTACTCGCCGTCGGTACAATTCTTTTGATTCACTTCGTCCAAGACGTCCTAAAAATCGAGTTCACTGGTAAACGTAAATTAGTCCCCTCTTTTATAGCACTTGCTCTTGACCAACTCCTGCATTTTGCAGTCTTGGCTGGTGTAGCCTACAGGCTCAGTCTGATTAACCTTAAGCTCGCCTTCGCCGAATCGATCTTCCAAAGCCCTTATTTAAATTTATTACTGCTGTATTTGATTACGCTAGTGCTAGCTACTTTCGTCTGGGATGTTGTCAAATTTGTCTGGCGCGGTGAAAAAAACCTTCAGCATAACTGGCTGGAATTCATTTGGTGCGGTCTGATAGTGACCGCTGTCTTCGGTGCGGTTTACTGGCTAATTTAGAAGCTCATACCATAATCTAAGCCATCCTCAAATTTCTGGGTCGTGTCTGTCTCTTCCCTATTTAGGTCTATCTGAGTTCCATCGAGCAGAACTGTAGCCCCAAAAGCTTCATCATCAATTTCAGCACTGGTGTTGCTGGTGCTATTTTGTATGTCTTGCGCGTCAGCTCGGCTTCTATCTTCAGTAGTAGCAGTATCAGTGTTGGTAGATTCGACAGGTTCTCTCTGGCTGTTTAGTGTTCCGTTATCGGCCTCAGAAGTAGAGGTCCTTTCCGTCTGGGTAGCGCCTGTACCAGCGGCTTGATGGCTATTCTCTGCTGCATCATCGAGCTCCTGCTCCACAGCAGCTTGTGTTTGCGGATCAAATTTAGACCCCGCTGCCGAACTTGTATCTGTAATTTCAATCTCTACACTATGAGTTTCACCGAAGAAATAATCCTCTTCGTTATTATTTGTCTCCACCGAGGTTGCCGAAGTGCTGGCGGCTTTTTCAGCCTTAGTTGCTTCAGTCTTTTGCTTGAGCCAGTCTTCTGCAGAAACTTGCGGTGTACCCGCAGTAGTTTTTGTAGTTACTGTAGTTGATTCTGTATTTAGCTCCGAAGTGACAGCAACGGGGCTCGACAATCTAGGTGTGCCAGCACTAGAGGTGGTAGCGGCCTGCTCCTGAAGCGTGGTCGGCACAACCGTAGCCTGTGAATCTAGCTCAGGGGGTTCATTTTCCGTAATTTGAATTGTTGGCTGGCCTGCTTGAACCTCAGTCAGTTCAATTTCAGAAGTCTTGCCGTTCAAGACTGGCATAGTATTGTCCCAGCTCTGGCGACTGTTCGTCGTCGCTTCCGTCTCAGAAATTTCAACACTGTTTTGCAGAATTATAGCTTGCTCGGAAACATCTTCGACTACTCGCTGCTCTAAACTAGGTATCGACAAGAAACCTTCAGTCCCAAATTCCTGGGCAGAACTAAGCTCAGGAATAATCATTTTGCCATTTTGTAGCTCTGACTCAGAAGCCTCACTTGATTTGTACGGTACGAGCTTGCCAGATTCCGTACCAAACAATTCGTCTGTCGATTCAATTTGCTCAATTCTACGCATGGTAGCCTCTAGATAAGGGTCGACCAAGACTTCCTCTAGGTTGGCATCAGAAATATCTTTCTCTTCTGAGGCTTTATCAAAATCAGTTTGAATATCTTCAGCCAAAGCGCGCATCACTTTTTTAGCTGACTCCTCTTTACCAGCCTTGGCAAGATCATAAGCCTCAATGATGCGGTATTGGTATTGATCTTTCTTAACAGTCTCTTTATTTTCTTTAGAGGCTGATGTCACTTCAACCTGGTAGACGAATTCTTTGGTAGCGTAATCACGATCAACGGCAGTCGTAGAGTTTGTCATCTGTTTGGAATTATCAATCGTTCGGGCAATCTCTTGGTCAATCTTCGATTTTGTCTCGGCATTAGTCGATGCATCGCGCTCGCTAGCCGCTCGCAAAATTAAGTCCTGAGCTGCCGCCAGTTGCAGTTCAGCAGTTTCATCGTCACCGCGACGCATCAAGACCTGGGCCTCAATAATCTTACGTTCTGCTATTTTAGAAGCTACCTCGGCTTTCTTTTCCGGCTTGCTAGCTAGAGTCAAGAGAGTTGCATCACGCAAGCCTTTAATTGTATAACCCAAATCCCCCGGTAGTGAACCAATCAAATCTTCCTGGGCCCGTTCAATTTTACGACGGACTTTAATCTCTTGAATTATGTCAGCCCGTTCGTTTTTTTGGAACCAAGTTGTTTCTCGCTCAGCATCAGTAATACGTTCCACCTTGAAGCGCACAGAATTTTCAGATACGGCAGGTGTATCAGCTGTGGTGGCACGGCGAACACGCGGCTGTGAGACAGCCTTCTGACCTTCGACTATGGCCACGGTTTCATCTTTTTCGGCTTCACTGTTTTTAATTTTTTTAAGCTGCAAGCTGTGTTCTACAGCCATGACTGCAGTATTGCCGCCCTCACTCACCGCAACGTCAAAAGCCGATCCGCGTACCGCCGCAGCCACATCACTAGTCGAAACTTCAAAAGTCGACTCACTATTAACTAACTTGGTAACTTTCGACCAAATCTGGCCAAAATTAAGGTTTAATTTAACATGGCTGGCGCTCTGCTTGGAGTCGAATCCACCAGCCTGAGTAACGGTCAGCTTGGTACCAGCGGCCAAACGAGAAACAGAGTTATCAAAGAAAACAATACTGGCTTCAGTAGCCTCACCCAGCTCAATGTAATCGCCTTCATTTAAGTTGGTGCCATCTGCAACAGACACACCGTTGACAGTGACAGTCCCCTTTTCAATTTCAATATGGGTCGGTTCACGGATAGCTGAAAAAATATCCGGAACAAGCGCATTGTAGGAAAACAAACCAGTTTTTAGAACCAGAACTATAAATGTGGCAAGGAGAAACGCGGCAAGTAATATTTTTTTCACTTTTTATTTTTGAACTTATATTTTTAGCAAAAGTATCCCGTCATTTTAGCACAAAAATAGCTAAATAACAAGCAAAACGGGATTCTTTCTAGTTATCAGCGTTGTTGGCGGCTATACGCTTCACAATCTCGTCAAAAACCTCTTTGGAGAGACCGAGCTTAACGTTGTTAAAAGCATTAGCTGGTAAAAATAATGTTTTTAAATCTTCGGCAGCGATAATCGTAGCTGTCCGCGGTTTGGCTGTGGCCAAGAGGGCTAATTCTCCGAAAAAATTATCCTCTGCTAACTGCGAAATTGTTTGTCCACCTTTAACTACGTCAGCCGCCCCTCCTAAAATAACGTACATGCCATCAGGAGTATCACCTTCACGAATGACGACGGCCTCTTTTTTGAAGTCTTTGCTTTCGCAAGCTGATTCAACAATCTTCAGCTGATCTGTCGTTAGCCCGCTAAAGAAAGGAAGTGCACGTAATTTTTCGACTGTGTTGTCCATAGTAGTGCGCAAAATTTAACACTTTTATTTAGTTTTTAAAATTGTCTCCCCGCGCCAAACTCTTGGCGGAGATTTTTTCTGGAAAAGCGCTATCTTATCTAGCAGGACGGCAGAAGCCGGATGCTTAATCTCACGGTAAAGCTTGGCGGCCTGCTTAAAATTACGTTTGCAGTAGGCCTGAAAAGCGACAGTCGTTCGCTCGGCTAATTCGTTTTGGGCCCTCGTAGCAGATTCTTTGATAGCCAATAATTCATAAATTTCGGTAAATTTGCGGCGGCCTTTTACTACCACGCGATCCAAAGGGCGTGCCAGGAATTTATTTTTGACCCGCTCGTAAGTTTCACCTGAAATCAAAATTCGGCTGCCATAAATCTTATTAACGCCTTCGAGCCGACTAGCCAGGTTGACCGCATCTCCGACGGCAGTGTAGTTGAAACGCGTCGAGAGTCCGAGATTGCCGACGACAGCCGGGCCAGTATGGATACCAATACGAACACGCGGAGACCTACCAGCAAGAACTTCCTGTGTCGCTAGCGCTGCCCGGCAAGCTAGTATTGCGTGGTCGGAGCTCTTGAGCGGCGCATTCCAAAAAGCCATTACTGCATCACCAATGAATTTATCAAGCGTTCCTCCAGAAGCCAGTACCGCTTTTGTGATCGCACCAAGCCGATTGTCCAACAGTCGGACTAGAGCGACTGGCGACATCTTTTCGGAAATCTTGGTGAAATTTTCGAGATCAGAAAAGAAAATTGTTAATTCCCGCTTGGCTCCCCGCAATCCTAGGGCGTTTGGGTCATTTTCAATTTTGCGTACCAACTCTGGAGCCAGATAATGCGAAAAAGCTTGCTGCAAATAACGCAACTCCGCTCCCTCGCCGAAGTAGCGATAGGCTAAAGCGACGACTAAGACTGTAAAAGTCCCGCCAAATAAAAAACCAAAGGGCAGCAGAACTCCATTCTGGAAAGCTAAAACGGCAGCTAAAAATTCTGCCACAATACTGCTAGCAAAAAGTATTAAAGTTACCGCTAGTGAGCTAGAGAAAAATAAGACTCCTAGAAGCAGTAAAGTTGAAGCAATAAAAACTATAGCTAACCCCTGGCTTAAGTTCTGCAGAGTGTTGCCAGACAACAGTGTCTGCAAGATATTCGCATGGATCTCAATGCCGGCCATAGCCTCCCCTGCTGAAACTGGAGTCAGCTGCTCATCGTGAATTCCAGTTGCTCCCGAGACTCCGACCAAGACAATCTTATTTTGAATAGCTGATTGGTCGAATTCATTATGAAAAATATCAGCAAAAGAAATCTCTGAAAAACTGCCCGGTTTGCCAAAAAAATTAATTAGCATGGAGCCGTTTTCGAGCGGAGCTTGGATTGGCCCGTAAGCTTTCGAAAAATCAAACGGCGGGCGCAATGCTTCGTTGGAAAAAATAAATTCTGATTCGCTCGAATTTTGCGCTGGCGTGGAGAAATATTTTTCCAGCAAGGCAATATCAAAGTTTTTAATCTCACCATCACTAAGTGGCATCCGGCGCACAACCCCATCGGTAGTATCAACAGACAGGTTAATAAAACCGACGTCTGCAGAATCACGGAATGCTGGAAGCGGTAATAAATTTCCCTCCACGTCTTTTTGCGCTGCTAATACGACCTGCGGTGCCTCACGCAAGGCGATCGCAAAAGTGGCGTCGCCGAAAGAATCAGCCGGCTCGGAAAAAATAATGTCCAAGCCAACTACGGCGGCTCCGGCGGCGTTCAAATTCTCAAGCGCCTTGGCAAAATTAGCCCGCGACCAATCCTGCCAACGCCCTAGCTCGGGATCAGCCAAGCTAGGATCGTCAATCGTAACAAGCACAATCTCATCAGCAGCGCGATCCTCGGTCGAATAAATCTTGTCCTGCAGAGCAAGCTGCCAACCGCCAAAAATTCCGTAAAAATAAATCCCGCTCCAGATCAGGGCGTTAGCCAGAATGAGTATTAGCGGAACGAAAATTTTTCGACGTTTATTTTTCGGCACGCTGAAATTTTACCGTAAAAGCGCTTGCGCCGAAAAAGGGTTGAAAAATAAAAGCTTTTCGTTAAAATCGAGTCCTCGTCGCGGGGTGGAGTCCGCCGCGGCGGATAGCTCGTCCCGCTAGGCGGGAAGATCGCTGATTCGGGCGACAATATCAAATCACATCAATCTTATCGCGGGGTGGAGCAGTGGTAGCTCGTCGGGCTCATAACCCGAAGGTCGCGGGTTCAATTCCCGCCCCCGCAACCATTCTTCGCTCCTTCGGAGCTTCGAATGGCAAGCCAAAAAGCAGCCTCGCTCACGCGGGGTTTTTATTTTTCAAAAAATCAAAAATCTTATTCGCTGATTCAGCTATTCCAAGCGGCATAATATGCACACCATCAAGCCGATCTTTCAACTCACCCAGAAGTTCAATCGCGAGCTCGGCACCGCAATTTTCATCTTCCGCCAGCCTTTGCAGGACAGACTGCGGAATCGTTACGCCATGAACTTTTTCATTGAAGTATTCAGCCACTTTCAGGCTCTTGAGCGGCATAATGCCGAGTAGAATCGGAATCTTGATTCCTGCCTGCTTAGCCTCATCAAGAAATTTAGTAGCAGTCTCAAGATCAAAAACCGGTTGCGTTTGGACAAATTGAGCACCAGCCGCCTCTTTTTCTTTGAGATAATCAATCTGCCCATCAACGTTCGGATTCGCCGCAACAGCGATCTGAATTTTAGTCGGAGATTTGATCGGCTTGGCGTTAAATTCGCCATTATTGAGGTCAGCGATTAACTTAACTAATCCCGGAGCACGGATCTCAAAAACATTCTTGGCTGCAGCGTCACCAGAAAGCGCCAAGACGCCATCAACACCAAGATTCCCAGCGGCCAAGATTTTTTGCGCCAAGCCCAACACCGTCGAATCACGGCAGGTCAGGTGGGCAATTGTTGGAGTTCCGGTCGCTGCATGCACACGAAAAGCCAGGGTAATTGGATCAATCGTCAGGCGACCGAGAATACCATCAGGAATATTGAAAGCATCCGCCTGCAGCTTTTGCGCTTCTTCGATCACGCCCGCAACATCACTACCCGCGAGGCTCGCAAGTTCGACCGTAACGGGAAAATTCTTTAAATCCAGCATTTAGTAAATTTTAACAGATATTTTTGATTGCTCCACGCTACGTGCTACGTGCTTCATGCTTCATGCTACGTGCCTCATGCTACGTGCCTCATGCTTCATGTCCTCACCCAGTTCATCCCACCAAGATTTTTAGCTAGCCCCTTCATCTCTAGCAGCGAAAGTATCGCACTAGCTTCACTCGCAGTCATACCAGACAGGCGCGAAATTTCATCAGAGTGATAGGCCGTTTTTTGCAGAATATTTAGGACTTTAGCTTCTTCTGCTGAGTCTGCCACAACTTCACGAATGCGAATTTTTTCTGGTAAATCACGCAGTTCCAGGGCGTCAATTACATCATCCGCTGAGACGATTGGTCGCGCGCCAGACTGAATTAGACGAACTGGGCCAACTGAATTTTCGGAAAAAATCGGTCCTGGCACAGCGAAGACTTCCCGACCAAATTCATTGGCTAAAGAGGCGGTAATCAAACTACCGGATTTTTCACGGCCTTCGGTTACGACTATCCCGCGAACCAGTCCGGCAATGATTCGGTTGCGCAGCGGAAAATTATAAGTATTCGGCGGCGTACCAGCTGGAAATTCGGAGATAATCGCACCGCCTTTTTGCAAAATTTCCTCGGCCAATTTTTGATTCCGCGGAGGATAAATCGCATCAATCCCGTTCCCCAATACCGCGACCGTCCGGCCACCGAGCTCGAGGGTAGCAGCGTGTGCCGCAGCATCCGCACCCAGTGCTAGGCCGGAAATAATCGAAATACCAGCGGCGGCAAGCCCGCGAGCTATCTCGGTCGTAACTTGGCGTCCGTAGCTGGTGAGCACACGCGCACCAACCACGGCAATCGCAAAATCATCTGCGGGCGTCGGAAATTGGCCACGCACTAGTAAGACTGGAGGCGGGTCGTAGATCGCTTTCAGAAGCTTGGGATATTCTTCCGAAGTAATCGGTAAAACTTTGATATCGAGTTGCTCTAATTTTTGAAATATTTCATCTGGATCAAGCCTATCTTTCTCGACAAAAATTTCCGCGACTGCTCGAGCTTCGATCCCAGCCGCCTGCCAATCCCGACGGGAGGCTTGCCAAATTTTTTCAGGATCGTTTTGAAAAAAACGCAACAGCCGGGCAAAACGCAGCGGCGTTACCTTTTCAAGCGAATTTAGCGCAGCGAAGTATTTTTCCACCGGAAAATTCTATCCGAAAAGTCTAACTGCGTTTACCAGAAAGTCTTCTTGATGCCGAGGAAATAGGCAGCAGCATTGACAAGCGGGTTAGCCACCGCGACAAATACAAGCAGCGAAATAACCGCTACTAAACTCCAATCAATCAAAATAGCTGTGAAGATAAAAAACCCAACAATATAGTCAATCTGGTCAAGCGGGAGAAAAGGTCGCCCGGGAGCAATTTTAAATAGCCTTTTCAGCCAACTGCCAGCCAAATCACCAAGCAAAGCGCCAAGCCCTGCTAGGGCTCCAAAAGCTATAAATTCAGGTAAATTTTGCAA
Source organism: Candidatus Peribacteraceae bacterium (assembly GCA_021734705.1). Classification (GTDB taxonomy): domain Bacteria; phylum Patescibacteriota; class Gracilibacteria; order JAHISY01; family JAHISY01; genus JAHISY01. Next base: position 31,304 of record JAIPIJ010000002.1, on the reverse strand, counting down.
ATCGGTAATTGCGATAATCCCAAACTTAAAAAGCATAAATTGGATTGCTCCGACTAGCGCGCCGCCTAATACTCCCACGACCAAACCGCGCCAAGACTTATTTGCTCCAAAAATCCGACGACCAAACATAGTCTTAGCTCCATCAACCGGAAAATCAAGCTTCGGCCAAAAACCAATTTTGCTGGCCACAACTGGCAACATGTTCGCGACGAATGCCGGAAGAGCGAGATAGAGATTTAAGCAAAATTTCATTTTGGCAGAGTTTCGAATGAATCACGCAAGCTTTTTTCAAGTGTAAAGCGGGGACGGAATCCGAGCGCGCGAGTAATTTTACGTGAATCGAAAGCCCGTTTCTGAAAACCGAGGAAAATGTTCTCGGATGGAATCGGCAAGCCAAAGTATTCAGCCACCCGAGCACAACCACTAGTTAGCGAGCAAATTCCGGCAGGTAAGGTTTTAATTTCCGTTTTTTGCCTGAGAATTTTGGCAGCGGCTGCAAATAAACTTTGGATGGAAAAATTCTGCCCAATTACAATAAAATTATCATTCGCTCTGGCTTTTTCGAGAGTCAGGCGAATCGCCCTAGCCAAATCACGGACATCTATGAAAGCATTAGATCCGGGAGGAACTGCGACTCGCCTCCTGCCACGCACAAAATCAAATATGCGTTGTGCTGAAGTCGGATCTCCCGGCCCAAGCACTAGAGGCGGAAACAGGATATTTGTTGGCAGTTTGGAATTATCAATCGCCTTATTGGCGAAAAACTTAGAGTGCGAGTAACTCAAAAATTCATATTTTTGCCAATCAAATTTAGTCGCCTCATGAATTTTTGACGGACTAAAACCGAGCGCTGCCGTAGAAGAAATTTGGATTAAGCGCCGAACTTTTTTCTGCTCACAAGCTCGCAAAAGCGCCAACGATCCACGCGCATTAACCGCAAAAAGCTTCTGGCTATCCTTACGCCGAAAAGATATCAAACCAGCCAGATTTACGACAACGAAGTTCTTACGGATAACTTTGTCCAGTGAATTTGGCCTATCGAGATCCACCCCAGCGACATATTGAACGCCCGTGATTTTAACTTTTGGTAAAGAACGGCTAGCGGAAATAATTTTCTGATAACCAGATTTCTTGAGGGCTTTAATGAATTCACGGCCCACGAATCCGTTTCCACCGAGCACGAAAATCTGGGTATTTTTCACCACAAAAGCTGAATTACAATCAAAGCGCCAGCCGCTAAAATACCAGCGACTAAATCGTCGGCAAAAACCGAAAGTGGCGTACCGAGATTATCGATCCGGCGCGAACCGATTTTAGAAATATCGAAAAAACGGAACAGCAAGAAGGCCGTCGTGAGTTCTAGCAAAAAATTCTCTGTCCGGAAGAAAAGTGGTGCGGCGGCAACTAGTTGTCCGACAACTTCATCAAGTACAATCCAGCTCTGGTCGAAGTCTCTCTGAAGCGCTCTGGGAATCAAAAACCAGCCGCCGAAGAAAATAACTGCAGCAGCTAAAAATAAAACTGCTCCTTTTGTTAAATCCGGCAGCTGCCAAAGCCACGGATGTAAAAAATAAATCCCGATAGCAGCCGCGAATGAGCCAACTGTGCCAGAGGCGATAGGCGCGTAGCCGCAGCCAAAAAACGATAAGCAAAGACGTGCTATAAATTTCATTGTTTAAAAAAATTTTTAAGATAAATCACTCCAGAAAAGTAAGCTGTGATGATCGCCAGCGCAGCAAAAATTTGAGCTAGCATGAGTAATATTTTTTCATTCGGGAAAATCAATACGAGTAGCGCAAAATTTAACATCAAAATTTGGAAGACCATTTTAAGTTTCCCAGAAAATAGCGGTGCAACTGGCCGCTGCCGGGAGAGCGAAAAATTCTTCAACCCGTCAACGATCAACTCACGCACAAGCAACAAGACAAAAATCCAGACTGGCAAAATCAAGAATGGCGCAAGCAGCAGATAAAGCGTGAGCGTGAGAACTTTATCAAAGAGCGAATCAAAGACTTTGCCGAACTTCGACTCGACTTTCCATCTCCGCGCAAGATAGCCATCGAAAAAATCGGTCAGTGCGGCGAACCAAAATAGTGCCAAAATTATTTCAAACTGAAATTTAATCTCGACAAAAAATAAAACTGCAATCGCGATAGTCGCGAGAAGCCGACTGAGCGTAATGATATTAGGAAGCTTTTTTCTCACGCATTTGATTTTAGAGCAGAGTGGCATAAAAATGCAGCCTCGTGAAAAATTCAATCCCTGAAAATCCCGATATCGTTGGTATTGGCACAACATTCAATTTTGCACTCGCGAAAGTATTAGCCGAATCAAATCCAGACATGACAACTCTCCTTGTCACTCGGGCGAAGAATGGAATGAGCGCGCAGGAACGAGTCGAACATCTTTTCGACGACAGAATTGGGGAAATCCAAGACCAAGATGAGCGCGAGGAGGCGCGCAGAATAATTCAACTTCCAGAAAACGCACTCGTCGTTGATTCTGATATTTTTTTACGGAAGTTTCGCGGGCAGATTAGGAAATTATTTTTCCAAATTTGGAAATCTTCACAACTTCGTGCAGGGCTCACTGCTACCCGCGACGCAATCGGCCAAAAAGCCTTCGTTAATTGTGAAATTTTGTCTGCCTCTAAAGGAATAGAAAACTCGACGCTGCAATTGATTCACAAAGTGCATGAAGAAACTTTAGGCGTCCGCGAACGTGCTGTGGTGCTGCTGGGCGGAAATCTCGCTTTTGATCTCGCACGCGGAATGCCAATGATCACAGAAATCGCAGGCGATCCGCAATCCGTCAGGCGCGTTGCCGAACTTTTCTCAAATTCAAAATTAAGGGTTTACCGCTCTCTTGATAAAAATATTTTGGATGTTGCCGGCCCAACCAAAAATGTACATTCGTTTGCCGCTGGAATCGCGAGCGTATTTAGTGATTCGACCGTAGCGGCAAGCGCAACGCGCGGGCTCGCAGAATACGAACGAATCGCAGCCGCAATTGGCAGCAAAGCTGAATTTGAAGTTCCACGAAATGGCGGTGTTGCGAGCGATTATTTCCTTTTCGCTGGTACGCGCAACTTTAATGCCGGCAAAAAATTTATTGGGCTTTTGAAAAATAAAATTCCAGTTGGCACTGCGGTCTCTGAAATCACGCGCGACGAAACAGTCGAAGGAATCGCGTCAGCTATACCACTCCGCGATTTCGCACGAAAGCTGAACGTCCACGCACCACTAATTGAGGCCGTTGCAGCAATTTTAGAGGGAAAAATTAGCGTGCGTAAAGCCGCCGCCAACTTAATAGAGTGCGGTCGAGATGCTGAATTCTAAAGCTTCTTGAAATTCGCACGAATGAACTTCGTCGCCTTAGCTGGTTCGTAGATGCCGTCTTTTTCGAAAGTTACAATTTTCTCATCGTACAAAGTCTTGGCAGCTTCACGGCCGAGGATTGTGACATTGCCTTTATAAAGTCCGAGCCGAACTTTGCCCGTAACTTTTTGGCGCAGCTTGTCGACCATTTTGGCAAGCGCCTCGCGGCGGCGTGAATACCAAAAGCCGTTATAAACTAGCTCAGAGTATTCGGCGGAAATCCGATCACGTGCGTGCAGCTCGTCTTTCGGGACTGTGAGCGACTCAACCGCGCGCAAGGCATCGAAGAGAATCGTGCCGCCTGGCGTCTCATACACTCCCCGGCTCTTCATACCGATGAAACGGTTTTCGACCAGATCAACCCGGCCGATTCCATTTTTCCCGCCCAGTTCGTTTAGCTTTTTGAAAATAGCGAGTGCGTCCATCTTCTTTCCGTCCAGTTTAACCGGCACGCCTTTTACGAACTCAAGTTCGATCTTGGTCGTTTTGTTCGGCGCTTTCTCCGGCGAGACAGTCAGCTCGAACATTGCTTCCGGCGGCACATGATTCGGATTTTCGAGGATCCCGGCTTCGTAAGAAATATGCAACAGGTTTTCGTCACTACTCCACGGTTTCGACTTCGAGGCTTTGACCGGCAGTCCGTATTGCTTCGCGTAATCAAGCATCAAATTACGGCCGCCCAGAATCTTATAAAAACTCGGTTCGCGCCAGGGAATCCAGGTCTGCAGTTTCGGAGCCAGCGCATGGTAAGTGAGCTCAAAACGCACCTGATCGTTGCCCTTGCCAGTGGCGCCATGGGAGAGAAACTCCGCACCTTCCCGCTTAGCTAGATCGACTTGCGCTTTAGCGATTAGTGGCCGGGCGACCGAAGTCCCGAGCAGGTAATAATTTTCATATTTCGCCGCCGCCCACTGAATCGGCAGGATGAAATCATAGAGAAATTCTTTTTGTAGGTTTAGTGCGACGAATTTTTTTAGTCCGGTTTTTTTGGCCCGCTCGCGGATTAGGCTAAGGTCTTCGACCTTTTGACCAAGATCAGCCATGAAGCCAATCACTTCGAAACCACGCTGAATTAAAAAATGGGCGATCACGGTTGTATCCAGGCCACCTGAATACGCCAAAACTATTTTTTTGGATTGCATTTTTAAAAAAATTAAATTTGAAGCTGCGTGAGAAAATACAGCGAAACCGCAATTAAAACAACCGAAACTAAAATGAAAATCCAAGAAACAGCCCTGACCCTTGGAGAAATGTAGGCGTAAGTGAAAGCATGGTGCACAGCAAATCCTGCGAAAACCAGAAAAGCCGTCAGTAATAGTCCGTAAATAATGTAAACAGTTATCTGCACAGACGAAATTTTAGCGGAAATTTGATTTTTATTTTGAAAAAAATAATAATTGCCTCCGCCTTAAATTTATCACAATGATCACTGGCAGAAATTATCAAAATTCCGAGCGCCGCCGCATCTTTCGCCTACGAGACCCCGAGCTGCATCCCCAAAAAGATTTTGATCCTACGGTGAAATTTCCTCCGCGCTATCCCGACCTAGATGAAGAGCAAAAAATGCACGTTGCCGAATTTATAGATTTCATCTTTGCTAATCGCAAGGCTGTCGAGAATGATGATGATTTACATTTTTATATCCGAGATCACGAAAATCGCCCAGCTACAACCCAGCTGCCAATACCAGACAAAATCCCAACTGGTTATGAAAAATTAAATTCTAAGGAGCGTCAGCACCTCTTCGAGTTTATTAGTTTTTTACTCAAGAAAGCCGGGAAATAAATACTCAAGAAATATTTCTAGAGAACAAAGCTGCTTTTTTGGCGAGGAATTTTTTGCAGAAGTGTTGATTTGTCAGTTGATCGAGCTAAACTCTCGCCCAAAATTTTTCAGCTGACAAATTTTCTAACCCCACTTCAAAATGCAGGAACTCGCTTTTAATACGCCGATGCTAGTCTCAGCTATAATCCTAGGTTTTGCCTTTATCGGAATTTTTACCGAAGAGCTGCATGGCATTCACCGTTCTAAGGCCGCGCTGGCCGGAGCTGTAGCGATGATTATTGGCGGGCAGATTTTCGGCTTTTACGGACCAGAATTGGCGCTCGAAGCAATTGATTGGAATGTTGTTTTCCTTCTGGCCTGTATGATGACAACTGTAGCAATAATGGCACCGACTGGGGGCTTTCAGGCAATAGCCTATTTCCTAGCGGACTTTTCAAAGGGCCGCCAATTCTTGCTATTGGCTATGCTCGGCACTGCCGTAACGGTAATTTCACTGCTACTTGATAATGTCACGACCGTAGTTATTTTTGGGCCCCTGATTGTCTTAATCACCGCAGCCCTAAAAATCTCACCGATCCCCTACCTCATCACGATCGCAGTCTTATCAAATACCGGTGGTATCGCCACACTTGTCGGTGATCCGCCCAACTTGATGATTGGTTCAGCGGCCGGAATTGACTTTATGACTTTCTTGACCCATATGGGCGGAATCGTAATCGCCGTTTGGTTAGCTACTCTGCTAGCTGTCAAATTCATCTTCCGTAAATCGCTATCCCAAAAAGCTTTAGTGCCGCATTTCGAAAAGAAAGAGCACGTGAAAGATCCGCAAACTTGGTATGTTGCTGTGGCTGTCATGGCGATAATGATCGTACTCTTCATCCTGCATTCCCGGTTCGGCTGGGAAGCCTGGTTCGTCAGCGCCATCGGCCTGAGCCTGCTAATGCTCTTCGGCCGCAAAATTGATCTTGACCGAACTTTTGAAGATGTTGAGATCACGCTGCTGATGTTCTTTATTTCACTCTTTGTCATCGTCGGTGGAGTCGAACATTCTGAATTCTTGCAGTGGATCGGCCAATTCATCGTGCCATTTGTCCAAAATGACCTGACGCTTGCAACAATTGTATTGCTCTGGGTCTCAGCCTTCCTCTCTGCTGCCATCGATAATATCCCGTTTACTGCCGCGATGATTCCGATAATCCTCGGCATGGAAGCCCAGGGCTTGGATGTGCACGCCCTCTGGTGGGCGCTGGCTCTCGGCGTGGGTCTCGGAGGTAACGGCACTCATCTCGGATCGACTGCTAATGTTTTTGTAGTTACCCTCTCTGAGCGAATCGCTAGGCAAACTGGTGATCAAACACTCGCGATCAAACCAGGAGCTTGGATTAAAAAAGGTACCCCGATTATGCTCACTTCGCTAGTGGTCGCATCAGTTTTGTTTTATATTTTCTTCGATTTCTTCAATACTAGTTTTGAGCGGACGGGTGGCCAAATTCCAGTCGCTGAAGCTGCCGAACATCTCGAATAATTAGTTAGCCCTAATAAAAAAGCGCTCTGTTACAAAAAGGCGTTTTTTATTAAAACAAAATTTCCTTTTTCGGCAAGTCAGCGTGATTGAAAGAAATAGCAAAAACTGCTAGAATAGCTGGATTTAAAAACAAAAACATGAAAACCAAAAATCCGGAACGCTTTCTCAAGATCGCAGCTTTTACAATCGGCTTAGCGATTCTCATTGGAGGCACGCTGACAAATGCAAAAAATTCCAGTTTTGTCGAAAAAATTGACGCCAGTTTAAATTCCGCTAGCGCAACAAGTTTCGATAGCTACTCAATCCCTACTAAGATCGGCAGCTGTGAGCAAACTAGCACACCTCAAAATAACGAGACCATTACTGCCGTAGCTGCAAACCTTGATACAGTTTTGGCCGAGGGTGCGCCGCTCGATACGCAATTCATTGATCCAATCACCGCTGGTGTTTTGAGTGGTCGGCTGGAAACAGACACTGTGATCAGTGGTAAAAAGTACGATTTCACGGTTACGGATGGGCAAACTAGCTTTTGGAAGTGTCTGTTGAACAAGCACCCTCTGCTGAGTGTTGCCGAAAGTGCAATGGTTAATGACGGATTTTTGAGCGAGACCAGAACTTTCAGCAAAAATGTTACAGAATTCGATTATTCAGTCGGGGCACAGCAAGAGGTCAGCCAATTTTTGAACTTCGTAGATGCACCCAACGGTGAGCCAATTTTGGAAACGACGGCGCTAAATTCAACCGGAGAAATATTCTTCAAGATCTTCGAAATGAAGAAGAGTGAGACAAACTATAATGAGCTGCGCAAAGCCCTGCGTAACCGTGTTGGTGTAACCAATCTACGACCGGCGGTTTTCGGCGATGATTCCTACTACTGGATGTGGGGTGAAAACAACAAGATGGCAGCAAGTGTCTTTACAAGTGGCGACACAATCTTCGGCGTGAGCTACCAAACGATCCATTTCAAGGCGATTCGGCGCGTGATGGAAAGCCTGCAGACGGCTTTCGCAGAATTAGCCAGGAAGGTCGAATATCTGCATAAGCTCAACTCGAAATATGCCGACTTGACTATCTTTAAATTTGATCAGCTCTCCGAAGAAGATTTCGGCTCAAGTATTTGGCAAAATTTAGAAAAATTTGGCGGGAGCAACCTTAGCGCAAATATTTTGGAGGTATCCCCGATTGAGCAGCTTGAAGCTAGTGCTACTAATACAGATTTTGAACCACTAGCTCTCACCGAGACAACAGAAGCTGAGACAGAATTAATCATTCCTGCTGATTTCTAGGAGATTCGAAAATTAGTTAAAAGCTGTTAAAATCGGGCGGCTTTAACTTTTTTGATGCTCAAAACTTTTTACCGCTCGCATGCTTGCGACGAGCTTTCTGAGAAGAATATCGATAAAGAGGTCCAGTTGGTCGGCTGGGTTGACCGGCGCCGTGACCACGGTGGCCTGATTTTTATTGATCTGCGCGACCGCTTTGGTATAACTCAAATCGTGACCGATCCGGAGCTATCTGGCAACGCGCACAAAATTTTTGAAACCGTCCGTCCGGAGTGGGTTTTGCAGATTATTGGTAAAGTCCGAGCCCGTCCAGCAGGACAGGAAAACTCCAAAATGGCGACCGGCAAAATCGAGATTCTCGTAAGCGAAGTCAAAGTTTTGAACGAAGCTGAGACTCCTCCTTTCGAAATCGCCGACGAAAACGACGAAAACGAAGAGGTCCGCCTGAAATTCCGCTATCTCGACCTGCGCCGCAAAAGACTCCAAAGCAATATCGTCCTACGGCACAAACTCCTGCAGGCGACACGGAAATTTTTCTACGACCAAGATTTCGTCGAGATTGAGACTCCGATCTTGATCAAAGGCACACCCGAAGGCGCCCGCGAATATATCGTGCCGAGCCGTGTCCACGCCGGGAAATTTTACGTCCTGCCGCAATCCCCGCAGCAGCTAAAACAGCTCTCGATGGTCGCTGGTTTCGACCGCTATATGCAGATTGCCCGCTGTTTCCGTGACGAAGACCAGCGCGGCGACCGCCAACCAGAATTCACCCAGATGGATTTAGAGATGTCTTTCGTAGATTCCGAAGACGTGATGAACGTCAACGAAGCAGCGCTAATTGCGATTACGAAAGAATGCCGGCCGGATGCCAAATTGAAATTTGAAAAATTTCCGCGGCTCACCTTCGACGATGCGATGAATCGCTACGGTTCGGACAAGCCTGACCTACGCTACGAGCTGGAATTTAATGATATTTCGGAAGAATGTAAGGGTTGCGGTTTCGGGATTTTTGCCAATGTAGTCGAGAGTGGCGGCGTGATCAAAATTCTACGCGTCCCGAGCGGTGCCAAGTTTAGCCGCAAAGATATCGAAGAATTAACCGAGGCCGCCAAAATCTACGGCGCGAAAGGTTTAGCCTGGATTAAAATTTCGGAAAAATTCGAAGGTGTACCAGTCGAAAAACTAGGAGCGGATTTAACTAAAAAAATCGTCGATAAATGCGGCGGCGAAAAAGATGACATTTTACTTTTCGCGGCAGATGAATGGGAAACCGCCTGCAACTCACTCGGCGCGGTCCGGATCGCAGTTGCGGAAAAATTAAAATTATTAGAGGGCAAAGAAAATGAATTCGCTTTCGCGTGGATCACCGACTTCCCGATGTTCGCGAAAGACGGAGAAACCGGTGAACTCGCCTCGATACACCATCCTTTTACTAGACCAAAAAATCCAGCTGATCTCGATTCTGATCCTCTGAAAGCGAGAGCCGAAGCTTACGACGTGATTTTGAACGGCTATGAAATCGGCGGCGGCTCGGTCCGGATCCACGAACGTGATCTGCAAAAAAAGATTTTTGATATTTTGAAAATTTCCGACGAGGACGCTGAACGCCGTTTCGGGCATATCTTAAAAGCTTTCTCTTTTGGCGCACCGCCCCACGGCGGCATCGCCTGGGGTCTCGACCGTATCGCTATGCTTTTTGCCGGTGAGCCGAATATCCGCGAGGTCATCGCCTTCCCGAAGACCAATAAAGCCGAAGATCTGATGCTCGGCGCACCGGACATCATCCCAGCGGAGCAACTGAAAGAAGCCAATATTCGATCTACAGCTGACGTGAAAAAAACCAAGCGCGATGTCTTCTTGGAAATCGTCGAGCTGTTGGAGTCGAATAAAATTAAGTTTGAAAAGCTCGAACACGCTCCGGTAAAAACTAGTGCCGAAGCCGCCCAAGTCCGCGGAACGACTCTGGAACAAGCCGCTCGGGCACTCGTTTGGAAAACGGAAAACGGCTATATCCAATCCGTCTGCTCGGCTGCGAAAGAGGTCGACGAGGCCAAACTGAAAAAAGTCGCGGAGGTGAAAAAACTCGAACTCGCGAAGCCGGAAGAGGTCAAAAAAATCACCGGCTGCGAAATCGGCTGTGTCCCGCCCTTTGGCAATCTTTTCGACCTACCAGTTTTCGTAGATAAATCACTCGAACCAGAAGAAATCATCGTCTTTAACGCTGGCGAACATACGAAATCGATTAAGATGCCATTTGCGGATTACATCAAAATAATCGGTTCGAAGACGAGTGAGTTTGCGAAGTAATTATTTAGACGAGTAAGTTTACTAAACAAAAAATTTTAAGCAGTCGTAATTTTTGTAAGCCTGCCTATAGTTTCAGAATCTATTTCAGTAACAACCCTATTCCGACCACCTTCCTTTGCCTCATAAATACATGCGTCTGCCCGCTGTAAGAGGCTTTGTGGCGTCTCAGAATTTTCACTTTTATTGTCTCCATTGTTAATCATCATTTTGGCTACACCGAAACTTGAAGTAATTTTAATTCTACTTCCCTGAAACAAAATATCTGCTCTAGCGATTTCTTTGCGTAACTTTTCAGCAACTATTCTTGCCTGATCAATATCTGTTTCTGGCAGAAGTATTACAAATTCTTCACCCCCCAGGCGCGCAACTATGTCCTCTTGGCGAGTTAAATTGTTTAAAATTTCTGCAAAAATTTTCAAGGTTTCGTCTCCCGCAGCATGACCATGATTATCATTTACATCTTTAAAATGATCAATATCAGCATATATAACCGAAAATTGCTTCTTGTGTCTCTGTGACAAGGCAAAAATTTCCCTGAGTCTGTCTTCAAGAAATCTACGATTATAAAGGTCAGTCAATGGATCCTTGGTAGAAGTTTCATTTAATTTCATAAGCTTAATCGCAAGCTCCAAGCGCACGTCCGGACGCGCCTTTTTTAACGTAGCTATATCTTCTTCAGTAAGCTTAGGGAAAAATTTTTTAAGCTCACTTGTATTTATCCCAATCCCTTGAACTGGATTTTTGGGACATTGATCCCGATTCTCGCAGTTGTAGCACTCTTGATTCATTTCTTATTTTTCTTAGTTACTTTTTTACTTTTCTTTGAATCATCTTCGGTCGTCAGCTCCAATCGCTCAGCTTGAACGGCGCGGATTTTATCAAGTATTTCAGACTCGACAACTTCAACTTTTTTATTCGGTATCTTGAATCCTGCCGCAGCGTGATGTCCTCCCCCGCCGAAGATTCCGGCTAGATCGCTAGCTGAGACCGCTGGCGTAGTCGTGCGAATACTGCCCGAAACGACTGAACCTTTTTGTTTGAGCAGCAAAACAACTTCTGCTCCCGGAGCATGTGAAAGCAATTCGTCGATCAGACCGTCAGTGGAGTTTTCGACTGCTTCGGCCTCGAGGAAATCCTCAGCTGTAACCGTACTCCAGACGATTCGGTGATTTTCATCCAGCTCAATCTTCGACAGCACCCGACCCCAGAGTTTCAACGTCGAAAGTTGTTTGGTCTTATAAACGTGGCGAATGATTTCCTGTTGGCGGGCGCCAGCCTCGATCAGATCGGCTGACAATTCCAATGACCTCGGCGTGGTATTGGAATTTTGGAAAGAGCCTGTATCGGTGATAATTCCGGTCAAAACTAAAGTCGCAACATCTTCGTCTAGGAGTTTCTTATTATATTCAGACTCCAGAGAACGCAGCACACGCAAAACCAGTTCCGAAGTCGAAGCCGCGGTCGTGTCGACAAAATTAACCTTACCGTAACCAGTATTGCTCGCGTGATGGTCAATATTCACAACTGGGATTTCATAAAAGATATTTGGGTTAGACTCGAAAAGCCGGCCGAGTTGCGGCAAATCTGGGACATCGACACAGACGATTAAGTCAAAATCAGCTTCACCGGCAGCAAACTTAATTTCATCTTTTGTGAAAGGCGCACCATTACTGGGTCGGACGGAAATCTTGAGCATGCCATCCTCAATTTTGTGGAAAACTTCAGCCGATTCCCGGCCCTCTAGCGGGAAATTTAGAACCAAGTCATTGGCACCAGCTATCGAGGTCTCAAAATTTTCTAAGGCTGGTAGAAAGTCTAAAACAGCCGGAACTGGATCCGCAGCAGCGGCAATCACGTTCTTCTCAACTTTGCGCAAAGCGAGTAAGAGCGCCAAAGCACTACCAATCGCGTCACCATCAGGATTTTGGTGTCCGAGCACCAGAATCTTCTCGCTTTGGCGAACCAGATTAACGACTTGTTGGAGCGGTGTAGAATTCAAATTGCCTATTTTTTAAGCGGAGATTTTAAACTTTTTACCAACCTTTGTAAAAGTTATTATATTATTTTACCATTTTAAAAAGTAAAAGTCAAGGGCTTACATTTGCGGGACTGCTAGCTCTTTCTTAAAATCTCCCGGCTTTTTTGAGATTCGCCTAGTCGGACCTCAATTCTCCGGAGGAGATTCCCTCCCCGGTTTAATCCCATAAAAAGCATGACTAAAAATCCTGCCAATTCGTATGAAGTTCTCGCTATTTTCGCGGGCAGTTTGCGTGAGAGCGAATTTAAAAAGGAACTAGAAAAACTAGAAGCTGAACTCAGCAAGGCGGCTAAGATTTTGAATAAGTCTGTTTGGCCAAACCGCCAACTCGCTTACAAAATTTCTGGTGAAACGACGGGGAGTTATTTCATAGCGCATTTCGAAGCTTCCGGAGACAAGATTGCAAATTTAGACAATTCACTGCGTTTAGATCCTAAGATTATTCGTCACCTGATTTGCCGCACGCCTAAAAATTATAAATGGAGTGAATATACAGAAGAGGATCTCGAACATGACTATGGGAAGCTGGAAAGCGCCAAGCCTGCAGCCGAACCGCGTTACATTAAGAGAAAGGCAGTAGTCGAGAAAACCAGTAAAACAGAGAGCAAAATCGAGACGGCTAGCAAGCCGGCTGCTAAGAAAATTGAAAAGAAGCCTGAACCCAAGGCCGATGCTGGCGAACTTGATAAAAAGCTCGATGACATCCTGGCTGATCTTTAGCAGGATTATAAAGATAATAGAGAGCCTTTCCACCGGAGGCGGATCCGCCTCCGGTGGAAAAGACCATAAGGCGCGTTACCTACCTAACCCCTGTAACCTAACACCTATCACCTAAATGCGTAGTGTTAATAAAGTAATTCTCGTAGGCAACCTAACTCGCGATCCGGAGCTCAAAGCTACGACTGGTGGACAATCAATTTGCACTTTTGGACTCGCGACTAACCGCGTTTGGAAAGATCAAAATGGAGAGCAAAAAGACTTAGTCGAATTCCACGAGATCACCGCCTGGGCCCGCCGAGCTGAAATCTGCCACCAGATCTTGAAAAAGGGCAACCTGGTTTACATTGAAGGCTATCTAAAAACGCGTAACTGGTTAGACGAAGAAACCCAAAAGAAGCGTTACCGCACTGAAATTGTTGTTGATGACATCATCAAGCTCGAGAAACGCGGTAACAGTGAAGAAGTATCTGAAGAGCCAGCCGACACGAACGCAGATGAAGGCTCAGCAGCGGAAGCAGCCTTCACTGGAGAAAATGAATCTAAAGCCGAAAATAACTTTTAATTCACAAAATGGTCAAAAACTCTTCAGTCCGCAAACTCTGCAAATTTTGTGCCGCAAAATCAGAGTTTATGGATTACAAAAACGTGCGAATTCTACGCCGCTATATTAATCTCGACGGCAAAATCCAACCACGCCGCTACTCCGGCGTATGCGTAAAACACCAACGCATGCTAGCAAGCGCGATCAAAAAGGCGCGAATTGCCGGGCTGATACCTTTCATCCGGGACGCTGCCTTGTAGTTGCTAGTTGCTAGTTCCTAGTTACTGGTTACTAGCTTATATAATTCTAACGATCGGCTAGCTACCTTAGTAATAAAATCTAGCAACCAGGAACTAAGCAGCCCGCCGCCTTAGCTTCCACCTTCGTTCGCCACGGCGAACTACGGCGGACAGGCAGCCGGTAGAGCACTCCTGACCCGGACCTTCACTTCTCGGAATAAAATCAACTCAACCCGCCGCCTTAGCTTCCACCTTCGCCCCTCGGCTTCGCTCGGGGCTACGGCGGACAGGCAGCCGGTAGAGCACCCCTGACCCGACCTTCACTTCTCGGAATAAAATCAACTCAACCCGCCGCCTTAGCTCAGTGGTAGAGCACTCCCATGGTAAGGGAGGGGTCTCGGGTTCAATCCCCGAAGGCGGCTCCATTCGGCTCTCTCGCTTCGCGAGATCGCTCATGGCAAGCCATATAGAATAAAAATTACTTACTTCTTAATTCTTAATCCTTACTCCTGTAAATGTCTAAATTTGCAATCATCGGTCTCGGCGGCAAACAGTTCCGCGTCAGTGAAGGCGATCAGATCGTCGCGGAAAAAGTTGCGGACGCCAGCGATAAACCGATCAAGATTAATCACGTTTTCCTCGTCGCCGACGGAGACGATGTCAAAATCGGTGCACCGCTAGTCGAAGGCGCGAGCGTCGAGGCAAAAGTGCTAGAAGTAAAGAAAGGCGACAAAGTCCGTGTTTTCAAAATGAAAGCTCGCAAGCGCTACCGCCGTGACAAAGGCCACCGCCAATTGGAGGCGACTTTCGAGATTTTGAAGATTAACGGCTAAATCGGCGAGACATCTTCGACTGACACGTCAGACTTTTCTATGTCACTGGTCTCAATAAGAATAAAACCCGACCCGGAAAGGCCTTTTATCGTTTCGACTACTCTTGCGCCTTTAAACTCAAAAGCGCATTTTTTGCCTTTAATCGATCCTGCACCGAATTTTATTTTTATTTTCTCCAGTCTTTCAATTTGAAATCCCACAATTTTAATAAAAGTCTTCACTACATCTAAAATAAATTTAGAGTCCTGAATACCTGAGTCCGAATTACGAAAAATATCAATGTCACCATCCGGAATTTCTACACCCGGCATAAGCTCCTCCCATAATTTTTTGAATTGATTAAAAATTTCACGCGCGTTTTTTAAATTATTCAGAGCTTCCGCGCAGTTCGTCCTATCTGGATCACGACGCATATCAACGGGTTCTCCGAGATGAGACGATAAACTATCGACCAACACTTTTAAGAAATTACCCGAATAGAGCCTCGATAGCATTGCACGAATTGTCTCTCGAGAAAAATCTTCGGGAGCTTTCGACTCGACCGCACCTGCATTTAAATCTTTGGGCATAAAAATTTATTAAAAAAATAAATGGTTTGTGATTGTAACATGAAAACATATTGAGCAAAAAAATATTTTGAAAAATATTATCAATAAGCTGGGATAAAATGATAGCGTGAATTTCCTCCGCCGGATTATTCCGCTTCGGACATTTAATGAGTTTTTCATCGCGTGGGTGTATTTCGTGCAAGGCAGCGGGAGTATCGCCGGGATCGCCGAGGCACTAATCCTGCGCGAGCAGCTCGGTCTAGACTTTGCCCAAATGGCGGTTGTCGGCGCCGCTTCGATCATCCCTTGGAGTATCAAACCGCTCTACGGAATCCTGACTGATCTCTTCCCGATTGGGAAATTCCGCCGCCGGCCTTACCTCCACATCTTCCCGCTGGTCGCCGTCGCAGCCTACGCTTGGATCGCGTTGTTTGCAGATAGCTTCACTGGCTTCCTGATTCCCCTCGTCCTCGCGAATGTCGGTCTTGGCTTCACCGATGTCGCGACAGACGGCTTCGTCGTCGAACAGTCGAATCCGAAGAATGTCGCCAGATTACAAGGCATTACCCAAGCCTCGATTCGTGTAGCAGCTTTCTTCGCCAGCTTCTTCTCCGGTCTGCTGATCTATCGGGAAATCCTAGCTCCCCATCAGATTTTTTGGATTGCCGCGATTCTGCCACTCTTCACAGCTATTTTCTCTTTCTGGATTCAGGAAGAAGCGATTACGCGCAAAGAAGAAAAAGAAGCACGCAGCGAACTTACCCCCGCTTTTGTCACCAGCCTCGTCGCAGTCTTCATCTTCATCATCGCAAATCTCGCTTTCCCAGATTTTCTGCCCAGCCTGTCGCAGCTGCCGCGAACCTTTTGGAGCGTCTTTTCCTGGGGCTCGTTCTTCGCATGGCTGACAGCCTACTTCTGGAGACTCAAGAAAATGAAACTCGCGAGCGGCATGATCTTCCTCGCGATGCTCTTTATCCTACTCTGGCGTTTCAATCCCGGTGCCGGCAGCCCGATGTTCTTTTACCTGAAAGATGATTTGCAAATTTCCGAAGAGACTCTTGGCTTCATCTCAACTTCCGGCCAAGTTGCCTCAGTGCTAGCAGTAATTCTCGCGGTTAAATTTTTCGACCGTTTTCACTTGAAAAAAGTACTGGCGTGGACAGTAATCTCAGCCGGACTTTTCGGGATTTCCAGTTTCGCAATCACACGGGTTGAATTTGCCACCACAATTGGAAGCAGCTCCATCACCCGTTGCCTAGCAGCTGTGATCGCCGCACCAGTCTATTTTTTCGAAGCGCTGCTTTCCTGGTTTACGACTGGCAGTTGGTCGGACTTCTGGAGCAATATCGTCAGCCTGAAGCCGGTCGAAAATTTCCTCTTCGTTCAGGGATTCATCGCTGAGATGCTCTTCATGATCGCTTATATTCCGCTCTTCAAACTAGCGGTACTCATCACACCCAAGCGCGCCGAAGCGACCAATTTCGCCGTCATCGCCGCAGTTATGAATATCGGCCTGGCGCTCTCGACCTACGCGAGTGGAATTTTGTATGAATACTTAAAAGCGCCCAGCCTACCTGCCGAAGCCCTCGATCTAAGTGCGATTGAAATCCTGATTTGGATCAATATCATCACCTCCTTCGGCTGTCTGATTGTGCTGCCGTTTATTAGAGAGAAGGAGATTGTGAAATAAAACTTAAGGATTAGCTTTAAGTCTTTTCCTCAAGATATCGATCCGGTGCCAGACATGTCACCAATGCCGTTCTCGTAGATACGATGCCGTCTGGTATCCGATAATGTCCTATGTCTTCGAAGCCCATATTCTCCATAGTTCTTGCAAGTGCTATTCGCCCAGTCAGCAAAGCCAACGGATCACCAGGAAAATCAACCGTTGGCGACTGCATACTAGCAAGCCGTACTAATTTTTTTAGCCCAGGTAATCCGGCAAGATGATTAGTATCAGTAGCCTGATTTAGACACGAGACCCCCACATTTATACCTGAAAAATCGGGAGGTAAAGCAATTTTATTCACTATAAATTAATTACAAGTAGTCACTTTAACAGCTTTTTTCCAAATCACAACTCCACCGCCTCATCCAGATATTTCTTTGGAATATCGTCTAGGCGCATCTTCTCCAGCGGCAGATAGTCCAACGGATCGGCGTGTTCACCATGATCGATGACTTCGAAGTGTAGATGAGCCCCGGTGGTCATATAGCCCGCACCCTTCGTCCCCGGGATCCCGCCCGAGAGGCCAATCAAATCACCCGCCCTTACAATGTCCCCTTCTTTCACCAATATTTTGGAAATATGGCCGTAGACTGTAGCTAATCCGCCGGGATGCGCGATCGTGATGTAACTGTAGCCGTAGCCGTTGTCTTTCGCTTTGTAGACGATCCCCGGAGCCGCTGCAGCCACCCTGGAGCCCTGCGTCAGACGGAAATCGACCGCCTGATGCGCCACGCCGAAACGCGTGACATAGCTGGAATCGTGGTAATAAGCCGTGATCCCCCGCGCCGGACTCGCCGGCCAGAGCACCTTCGGAATCCGGTTCGGGAAAATCACTCCTGCGATTGAAGCGATCGACTGGTCCTCAAGCAGTCTGGCGAAATCCTCTTCACTCAAGCTCCCCTTCAGAGTTTTTAACTTACCATCAATCACACCAAGTTGAGATTTAAGCTCATTAATCTCGGCTAACGCTTCAAGCTGTTGCCGCTTCGACTCCTCAACTAGCTTGCGATACTGAGCTTCCTGGCCGCGCGTTTCATTGAGCAGCGCTTGTTTACCAGCCCGCATTTTTTCCAGTTCGCGTGTACGCAACAAGATTTCTTGCTGTAACAAAATAAGCTCACCGCGCTTCGCTAGTAGGCTAGCTTTAACTTTTTCATAGTCGGCCTGCTTCTTCTGAAGATCTAAAATCAAGCCAGCTGAAACATTCTGCAAAACATCAAGGTAGCTTTTCTTGGTCTCGACATCTGCCAAACTCTCATCGGTAAAAAGGAATTTCAGCGTAGAAACTTCACCGGTTTCCCAATCGGTGTACTGCATTGTTTCAGCGTAAGCGATCCGGATAAACTCATTGAGTAAATCTTGGGAACGGTCCAGCTCAACTTCACGCATCTCGGTCAGCTCTCCCAGATCAATTAACTCTAACTGCACGGCTTTGGTCTGGTCTTGCAAATTCTGCAGGTTGACTTTTTCGCGGGCCAGATTTTCATCAAAATTACGTAGTTGGGCCGACAAGGTGTTGATTTTGGCCTCTAACAGCGGCAATTTATCCGCCACGATCTGATCTACCCGTCCTGCCGAATTCAGATAGGTCTCGTATTTCTCATCGATAGCATTGCGCACGAAAAGCAAGGCATCGACCGTTTTGCTAGCCTGGTCAAAAATCCCCTCACGTTCGATCGCCGCGTTCACAAAAGGAGTAGTGAGAATTGCCAGGGCAAGAACGAAAGAAATTAGTTTTAGGATTTTCAATTTTCAGGCAGAGAAATAACGCAAAATCTTCGTGCATTTTACACCAAAGCTCTTAAGCCAACCCTGTTCCCTAGACCCTGAAACCTAGAACCTATTCGCTCGGCTGAATTTTGACCACACGAGTACGGACATTGTCTAGTTTCGGGATCGTAAGCACCAGCACGCTTTTTTTAAATTCCGCTCGGGCTTTCTTGGAGTTGACCGCTTCTGGCAGGACAATCGAACGGGAAAAGGGCCCGAAAAAACACTCCTGCACTAAATATTCGTCATCGCTAGATTCAAGCAAGGGCTGCTGGCGTTCACCCTCGATCGTGACGACGTCCTCGGTAATCTCGACGCGCACATCATCCGGTGCGACTCCTGCCAGCGGCGCGACGATGATCAGGTTGTCATTGGTCTCACGCACATCGACTGCGAGCTGGGCGACCTCGCCATCCTCATTCTCCGCAATCTCGTCCGG
Source organism: Candidatus Peribacteraceae bacterium (assembly GCA_021734705.1). Classification (GTDB taxonomy): domain Bacteria; phylum Patescibacteriota; class Gracilibacteria; order JAHISY01; family JAHISY01; genus JAHISY01. The sequence goes on along the minus strand of JAIPIJ010000002.1, from coordinate 12,170 downwards.
AACTTTTTTCAAGTTCTGGATGGCTGGCGGATCTTTCTGCGCGCGCTTCAAATTCGTCGCCAGATTCCCGATACCGATGGGTTTATTATCGAAGCTCATTTCGGAGATTATTTTAACTTTTCGGGTTTCGCGAACGCAACTCGCCACCTTCGATTGCCTTCCACTTGCCGCAGGATAAATCACCTTCCCAGCAAATTTTCTGGGTTGCGCAGGTCGGTCCAGCAAATTTAAAAATATTTGGTGCAACCGGTTCCACCAGCTCCAACATCTTGGTTGCCATTTCCCGAATCTCGGCTTGGGCCCGGACACAGAGCCGGTGTTCGAAGAAATTCAAGAGTGAGCGAGCATTCATCGTGAAGACGATTTTCGTAGCCGTCGCATTCGGTAGAATCGCACGGGCGTCTTCGGCTGGAACTTTGGCCTCCAGCATTTCTTCATAAAACTCACCCAGCTCCTGCATTTTAGTTTCAAACTTTTCTTTCAAATCTTTATGCGCAGCGATCTTGGGCGGCGTAACAAAATCAAATTTGCCGTCCTTGAATTTCACATAACGCTGGGATTGCTGACTGAAACTGGCAACACGGTGGCGCACGAGCTGGTGTGTCAACGCCCGAGAGACTCCTTCCACAGCAAAAGTAAAACTGGCGTGCTCAATCGTCGAGAGGTGCCCGCCATTCATCACAATATTGATCAGCCGTTCACGTTTATCGGGAGAAATTTTTTCCTTGAGCTCCGCTCCCCCACTCGCCGAATAACACTGGTTGATCGCCGCGGCGACGACCGCCTCCGGATCCTGCGTATGGGAAATGAGAAAAACTTTCACGCAGGTGATTTTAGCGGAAAAAAGCGCTGGGAAGAACTAACTATAAATCTTATAGATTATTTCATTGATGAACTGACAATCTGCCTTAGTCCATCTATAAACCTGCCACTAGCTTCATTAATTCCTCCTATGTTTTTATTATCAATCTCGCCTTGTATGTAATCTTTAACAGCTCCTGGAATCGTATCTCTCACTAAAGACAAAGATGAACTAACATTAATCGGAGTTCTCGAATCTAAAATTTGTTTACAGATTTTCCAAGTTGCTCGATCTTTAGAAAAAAGAACTTCATTTATTGTTTTTGTAATTTTTAACTCTGCTTTTGGCGTTAGGCGACCATTTTTAGAAAATTCACCAACAATTTTGAGGATTGGTAGGCCAACTTTCTCCTGTATCATTTTCCGAATTACCTTGTCTTGCGGAGATTCCAAAGACTCCCTACTAGAACCTTGTTCTTTTTTTGACTCAGCCCAAACTGCATGGAGCATTTCTACAGCAGAACCATCAATTCTGATCCTCGTTTTCTTTAAACCATTTCTGTCGCGACCTAGAAGTTCGAGGTGCATAAACTGACCTTTAGCTGCATCAAATTGGCCAACTATGCGACCCTTTTGATCACGAATAAGTCCATTTTTAAAACTGTAACCCCTAGGAAGACCCAATTTCCTAATCGCGGCTTCAATCTTTTTGTTATTAATCTCGGCCCAATCTTTGACCGATTCGTGGATCGCGGCAACTAAAGCTTCTGCCGAAAGATACAGGGAATGCGAATATTCCGAGTGCTGAAGTTTAAACTGCTTATCTTTAGCGCTAAAAACTGCTATGGCTTCTCCGTCAGGATTACGGATAAATGTACCATCAAACTTGTAACCTCTAGGTAAACCCAATTTATCAACTGCAGCCTTTAACTCAAGATTTTTTTGATTCAATTGTTCTAGGGCTGTATTTGGCTTCTCTACACTATTTCGCTGTTTTTCTGGAGAACCAAGGGCCTGCTTTTGAGCTGCAGCTATCACCATCGCTATTTTTTCTGCATCGCTTGGCTTATTCGCAAGTTTTTCATTCAAAGCTGCTTTAAACATGTTGGCAGCTAACTGGCGCATATTAGTAGACTCGCCTTTGATTTGCTTACGCCTGTTCTGATATTCTTCGGCTCGATTTTGGTTTGAGTTTTGCTCGACACCCATATTTGTTTTTGTTATCTTCATATTATACCAAAAATAACCTAGAAAATCAATAGGCGGAGAGTCTGTTTAATAAAGTCTTATCGGCGTTTATTTTTTAGAATCTTACCCAGCGAACCAGCGACGACGGTTTTCGCTGGAACGTCATTGACGACGACCGCAAGCACACCGATTTTCGCGTCATTACCAATTTTGACCGGTCCGAGAATTTTCGCACCCGCGCCGATGACAACGCGATTTCCTACCGTCGGATGGCGCTGCTTTTTCAAATTCTCCTTCCACCAGCCAATCGCGCCCAGTGTGACATCGTGGTAAATCATCACATCATCTCCGACTTCGGCCGTTTCTCCAATCACAACTCCATAGCCGTGATCGATGAAAAAACGTTTGCCAATTTTCGCCCCCGGGTGGATTTCAATCCCAGTCAGCAGACGCGCGACTTGCGAAAGTAAACGTGGGATGAAAGGCAATCCGAGTTCAAAAAGCGGATGGGCGACGCGGTGAAATACCAGCGCCCACATCCCGGGATAGAGCAAAATCTCCAGCGGGCGAATCCCGCCTCGTAGAGCGGGATCACGGTCAATCGCGGACTTAATCCAATCAAACATTTTAGGTGAAAGGTTTTAGGTTGTAGGCTTCAGCAATTTTCGACGAATCACAAAGAGCATTTTAGCAACTTCGGATAAATCAGATAATAATTTATCACTTTGATATTTATTAAAATAACCCAATTCTGTTGATAATAAAATCTGTGTTTCAAGTTCGGCCGCTGAACCAAGCGCTGTACTTAAAAAATTTGCGTAGTCGCGACGCGTTGAACGAACTGAGCCTTCAGCTATATTAGACACAATTGAAACTGACGCACGACGAATTTGTGACTTCAAACCAAACTCTTCATTTTTGGGAAAACTCTCTGTAAAACGGTAAATACTTTTAATAAGGGTGAAGGCCTTCTGCCAAACGATTAATTCTTTAAAATTTTTCAACATAAAAACTAAAACCTAGAACCTCTAACCTAAAACCTTAATGCGCTCCTCAATCTTCGTAATCTTCTCCTGGACTGAGGCTAGTTTAGCGCGTTCGGCTTCGACGACATTCTTCGGTGCGCGCGCAGTGAAATCATCGTTGGCAAGTTTTTTCTCTACTACTGCGAGATAATTCTGGGCTTCTTTCAGGTCAGCATTGAGGCGTTTCTTCTCGACTTTCGGATCCAGCAGTTTGGATAGCGGCAGATAAATCTCGAGTCCAGCTTCGAATTTGGCAACCGCATTCTCGACCTTCTTACCTGACTTTTTGACAACGAGCGAAGAAAGCCTGGCAAGCTTCTTAATCTCACCAGCCTGTTTCTTGATGAAGCTTTCGAACTTGCCTACGTATACGATCGCCGCAATTTTACGCGCCGGTTCGACGTTGAGCTCATTGCGGACAGAGCGGATCGAAGTAATAATCGCCGTCACAACTTTCATCTCCTCTTCTACCCTCTCGCTAATTCGGGACTTAACAGGACGCGGAAATTTTTCGAGTGCCAGTAACTTCGGCTTCTTAGCTTTCGGAAAAAAGTTTTCCCAAAGCTTTTCTGTGGCAAAAGGAATAAAGGGGTGCGCTAAGCGCAAAATTTGAGCGAGTACGTGCCCAAGCAATTTTTTATTCGGAGCCTCTTTAGTAATTTCGAGATACCAATCACAGAAATCATTCCAGACAAAATCCTGAATTTTACCGGCTGCCTCTCCGAAGGAATACTTAGTGAAAGCTGCGTTAGTCTCGAGAATCAAGCGATTTAATTTTGAGAGAATCCAGCGGTCCGGTAGACCACGTGGAGTCGGATTGGCGGCGATCGTCGGGTTCTTACCTAGCACGCCAAAAACATAGCGCGAAGCGTTCCAGAGTTTATTGACGAAATTACGCTGGCCGGTAACTTTAGTTTCGGAAAATTTCAAATCCGTGCCTGGCGTCGAACCAACAACTAATGAGAGACGCAGAGCATCAGTGCCATATTTCTCGATCATCTCCAGTGGGTCAATACCATTATTAAGGCTCTTAGACATTTTGCGTCCACGCTCATCACGCACGAGCCCGTGGAGATACACAGTCTCGAAAGGAGACTTACCAGTAAATTCTGCACCCAGCATCACCATGCGAGCCACCCAGAAAAAGAGAATATCGTAGCCGGTCTCAAGCACCGTGTTCGGATAAAAAGTGCGAAAGTCCTTAGTCGATTTCGGCCAGCCCAGTGTCGCAAAAGGCCAGAGTCCGCTACTAAACCAAGTGTCCAGCACGTCTGGATCTTGGGTAATATTCAGATTTTTACAGCTTGGACATTTCTTTGGAGGCTTCTCAGAAACAATAATTCTCTGGCAGCCTTCTTTCTTGCGAATCCTCTTATCGGCAAATTCAGGCACTTTCTTGCAATACCAGACCGGTAATTGGTGGCCCCACCAAAGCTGGCGCGAAACGCACCAATCGCGGATTTCGTCTAGCCAACGCACGAATTCCTTCTCGAAACGCGCCGGAACAAATTCAAGCTTTTTCTTTTTAACGAGACTCAGGGCTTTGGCTGCCAAGGGCTTCATCTTGACGAACCACTGCATAGACTCAAGCGGCTCAATCGTCGCATCACAGCGCGAGCAGTGCCCAACCGAATGTGTGTGCTTTTCAATCTTCTCGAGATTGCCGATATCATCAAGGTATTTGACGACAGCCTTGCGGGCCTCGTTGAGTGGCATACCGACGAAACGCCGTCCAGCATGCTTGGTCATCTTGCCGTGCGGACCAATCACAACTATCGATGGTAATTTATGGTCGCGGCCAATCTCGGCATCAAGTGGATCATGCGCCGGTGTGATTTTGACCGCGCCCGTCCCGAATTTCGGATCGACGCGCTCATCGGCAATCACGCTAATTTCCCGGTTCACAATCGGCAAAATCAACTCCTTGCCGACAAAGTCCCGATATCGCGGATCGTTTGGATTGACGGCTACAGCTGTGTCGCCCAGCATAGTCTCCGGACGCGTCGTGGCTACGCAAATCGAGCGGTCAGTTGCGCTGACAAAATAACGGATGAAGTAGAGGTTGCCCTCCTCTTCACGGTGCTCCACCTCAATATCGGAAAGCACGGTCTTACAGCGCGGACACCAGTTGACTAGCTTCTTATCACGGTAAATCAGCTTCTTGCGGTAAAGCTGCACAAAGGCTTTGGTGACTGCGGCTGAACGATCTTCGTCTAGCGTAAAAGCCTCACGCGACCAATCACAGCTGGCACCCATCTTCTTGATCTGCTCGCTAATCCGAGCGTGGTATTTGTCTTTCCACTCCCAAACTTTTGTGACGAACATTTCGCGACCGAGATCATCACGCGAGAGCCCTTTCTCTAGTAAGCGTTTTTCAACTACATTTTGCGTAGCAATGCCAGCGTGGTCCGTCCCCGGTAACCATAAAACGTCTTTGCCTCTCATACGCTGATAGCGCGCTAGAACATCTTCAATCGTCAACGTAATAGCGTGGCCAAGATGCAGTGCTCCGGTTACATTGGCTGGCGGCATCATCATGGTGAAAACATTTTTCTTCGATTTTGGGGCAGCCTTACCGATTTCAGCTACTTCCCACTTCTCGGAAATTTCATTTTCTACCTCTCCCGGAATGTAAGCTTTGGCAATTTCTTCCATCCTATTAATTTTAGCTAAATTTAGTATTTCGGTTAAATTTTACGTGAATAAAAAATTTGCAACGTGGCTTATTTTAGGTAAAAAATCAATGCTATCCGGATAATTTACAAAAATTATTTTTTCTCGTAAAAATGCTAAAATTTTTTCGTTGAATCCAAAAATCGTTTTCGGCATCGTTCTGTTTGGCACGAAGTATCTTGCCGAAAGCCTGCCGTCGCTAATTCGACAGAATTACCAAAATTGTGGGTTTTACCTGCTCGACCAAGAAGAAGATGTTTGGTCGGGAGCTGATTTCGTCGAACAAAACCTGCCAGAGATTGCCCGAGATCCACGCGTCAAAATCGAACGCGGCCAGAACCTCTGGCATTCTGGGGGGCACAATAAGTTAATCCGCCAAGCACTCGAGTCTGGGGCAGACTACTACGTCGCCGCTAGCAACGACATGCTCTACCCAGCTGACCTCAGCATTCAAGCAATTAGCGAATTGGAAAAACCCGTAAATCAAGAATTTGGCAGTGCCGCCATCAAGTTAAGAAGGTGGAATTTTGATAGTGAGAAAAAGACGCGAATTCTAGACTCTTGCGGAATCGGCGTACGCGCGACACACCATTTCTTCGATCGCGGACAGGGTGGAGTCGATGGCGGGCAATTCGATCAGGATCGTCAAATCTTCGGGGCCAGCGGAGCTTTGGCAATTTTCCGCCGCACAGCGTTAGAAAGTGTGAGTATGAACGGCGAATATTTTGACGAACTGTTGCACTACAAAAATGATGTTGAACTCGCCTACCGATTGAACTGGGCTGGCTGGAAGTGCCTTTTCCTACCACAAATAATTGCTTACCACGACCGCCAGTTGGATGCCCAGAAACGCAAAAACACTAGGCCTTGGGCCCGTGCCAGTTCACTTTTCGGGCATCTAGCCGTCTTAGAAAAACATTTTTCCCAAAGTTTTTCGCTAAAAACTAAACTCGCCACTAAGCTTTACAATCTAAGTAAACTACTTTTTTTGCTGCTCACTGAACCATCGACACTTAAGGGTTTTTGGCAATTTCGAGAGAAAAGAGCAGAATTGCAAAAGAAAGCCGCGCTCACTCCGCGCCGAGTTTCCGCGGTCGAAATTGAAAAACTGTTTGAATGAATGCACCCAAGGCCAGCATCGTCATACTTGATTTCCTAAAAAGTAAGCGCGTAGTCGAGAACGTCGAGAGCATCCAAAAGCAACGCGTCAGTTTCCCAATTGAAATTATCGTCGTTGATAATTCGAACAACGTCGCGAACGCCGAGAAATTGCGCGAGCTTAAAAGATTTGAAAACGTAAAGTTAGTTTTTAATAAAGTGAATCTGGGTTACACCCGTGGTATCAATCGCGGCGTGATCGAAACCAGCGGTGAGTTTATTTTCATCGTCAATCCTGACATTGTCTGGAGCTCGCCGGATGTAATCGCAGAGTTAGTTGATTTTCTCGAAAAAAATCCTGACGTCGGAGTCGTCGCCCCACGGCAGATTCGCGACACCGACAAACAAACCGAAATGACCATCCGGGCTTTCCCGAAACTTTCCAACCAGATCGCCCGGCGGACATTCCTACGCAAATTGCCAATCATTAGAAAACGTGTAGCTTATGACGAGATGCAGCATCTGGATTATTCCAAAATACAGGAAGTCGATTGGCTGCAATCCAGCTTTTGGGCCGTTCCACGGGATCTTTGGGAAAAACTAGACGGACTTGACGAACGCTTTTTCCTCTTTATGTCAGACCCGGACTTCTGCCGCCGCGTCTGGGAGTCTGGGAAAAAAGTCGTCTACTTCCCGAAAGTTGTCGTCAATGCCGATGGCGAACGCTGCTCGGCTGGAGGATTTACGGCTTTTTTCAAAAAATGGACTCTGCGCCAACATCTGCGCGACGCTTGGAAATACTACAAAAAGTGGCGCGGTAAGAAAAATCCACGAGGTTAATTCTTATAAAACTCCGGAAACTTCTGCGGCGGTTTGATTTCCGAAATCTTGGCAAGCAGATCGAGATCGGAAATCTTAACCTTACCGACATAAAGTTTTTTCAAATCTCCTCCACCATCAACAAATTGTTGAATTTTTTGTAGGCCGGAAAAATAAACCGCGTCTTTGGTGAATCCGCCCGGAGCCGAAGTGTCAGCCAGCCCCCGCTTAACTTTGACCGCTGTTTTCCAAGCGCGTTCTTCGTCGAAATTATTGGCGCGTACAAAATCAAAAATTTGGCGGAAGGATTTTTCGGCGGATTCTGCGACCGCGAGCAAACTCAGCACCGGCCAAAATTCTTTCTCGTGATTAGCTTTGAGGACTTGGGTTTGGTTAAAAATCGCTAGGCCCTCCTCAATCTCTAGATAGCCACCCGTACCCCGAGAGAAAATCTCATACTTCTGTGTCCGGCCGTTTTCACCACGCAGAATGTGTGTTTCAACTTCATGCGCAATCGTCGCCCGCAATCTTTCCGACGACCACTTCGCATCAGTGCGCACGAAGAGCGTCCCCGATTTACCAGCCAGGGCATCTGCAACCAGATCATCGCGGAATTTCACAGACCAGTCTTTGAGCTCATACTGCGCGAAAATCTTCTCAAATTCTTTAGCGGCAGCCTTGGCATCCAGCGTTGCTTTTTCATTAGGAAATTTTTTCGGTTTTTTACCGAGAGTCTTTTTAGCAATCGCAATAATGTCAGCTTCCGGAAAACCATAAATTTGCTTGGATTTATCAAAAAAATCAGCTGTACCAATAGACTTCAGCAACTCAATTTTCTGGCGGATTTCAGTCTTCTTGTCGCGAAAAATCCCACCGAGCGGGGTGTCAGGAATTTTAACCAGATCAAGTTCAGCCAAAAGCTTGGCTGGATCGAAAGTTAGTTTACGGTAACTAAACTGCGGTTCGTATTTCTTGGAAGCTAAAAACTTCTTCTTCTCAGTAAGCAGGTTGGTCGGCTTGAGAAAATGCAGCAGTTTGATTTTCTTGTCTATATCCACCAGTTTGCGGTCAATTAATCCAAAATCAGTTTGCGCAACAGCATCGGATTTTTTCTCCTTTGGCAGGATTTTTTCCTCGCGCGAAACCGGATTAATCAGAAAATTCGTGAGATCCCGCCGGCCCAGAATGACTTTATAATTTTCTTTAGATAGGTCGGTTTTTTCGGCAACAGTTGTAATACGCTCATCCGCGACGATGATTTTGAGGTGCACATTCTTGGTACTTTCACCAACCGGATCCAGGTTCAATTTATCCGCTAAATCAGAATCAACGGCAGTCGTAGCATGTGTCGCGTCCAACTCAACCTTTACGCGGTGAATCGCATTTTCTTTAAGCAAAATCTCAGCCGACTCAACAATGTCGACAACCTTCTTTTTAGGATACTTTTTCTTCTTCTTGATTTTCCCAAAGAGTTCTTTGCCAAGCTTAACGCCCTTTTCCGGAGATTCGACGTGTAGTCCTTTGACCCGCTCTAGGCGCTTCTTGAGCGGAGCCAAATTAGCAATTTGTACCATCAAGCCAGCGCGCGCATTCACCTCTAGGAGAACCGGACCTTCTTTTTGGTCCACTACGACATCGGCGGCTAGATAGCCAAGGTTAGTGTGTAGCTGTGCCTGGCTGGCAATCCTAAGAATTTCGTCAAAATCCGGAACCGTGTGCCCGGTTATTGGAATCCCGCCCGGAAGCTCTTCAAGCAGATTATTGAATTGCACAGCATGTGTGGTTTTGCCACTCGCAAGATCAATACCCAGCCCAATCCCGCCAAGGTGCACATTGGCCTTGCCGCCACTAGCGGATGTCGGAATCCGCAGCATCGCCATCACCGGAATCAGATTGTGGACAATCACGCGTATATCTGGCAAACCCTCGACTTTGAGGCCCGGGATGAATTCGATTGAATCAACCCGCGACTCAAAGAAAGCGATGTCTGGCAGGGCTGCAATCGAAAACTCACCATCGAGAATATCTTCGACATGCTCACGTAGTTCTGCTTCGGTAATCTTGCCGCCACCGATCTTCTGCCAAACTCCATCAAGAATCTTATCTTTAATTACGAGAATCCCTTCTCCGCCAAAACCGGCATTGGGTTTCAGCACGAAAGAATCCGGCAGGGTTTCAAAATCGAATTTCTCGAATTCAGCGTGGCTGCGAATCGCCGCGATCAGTTTTGGGACCGGAATCCCCCGCGTCGAAAGGAAATTTTTGGTCGCCAGCTTGGAGTCCGCCATCTTAACCGCTTTTTTACGGTTAAAGGGACGCAGATACTCTAAATTCCGCGAGTTGATCCCAAGCACGCCATGGTCTCTAAAAAACTTCAAATTAAGTTTTAAATTTGGTTCAAGAGTCCGCCAGCCGCCACGATTTTCTGCAAAAACTCCGGTAGCGGAGTCAAATCAAATTCAGTCTTCTGGGTCAGATTCCTGATCTTTGAATTCGCCACATCAATCTCAATCGCATCACCTTCAGCGAATTTCCCTGCAGCGCCCTCCAGGGTAAAGGTCGGCAAACCAAAATTAACCGAATTGCGGAAAAAGATCCTGGCAAAAGAGTCCGCGACCACAGCCTTTACGCCAGCTCCAGCCAAGGCCCAAACCGCATGTTCCCGGCTGGAGCCACAGCCGAAGTTCTTACCGGCAATCACAATTGGATCCTCAGCTGATTTGAGCTTCTCACCGCCGATAGCCTCCAGCGCGTGCGCTGCCAATTCAGCAGAATCCGCAGAAGTAAGGTACTTCGCTGGGATAATCAAATCGGTATCGATATCGTCGCGGGCAAAAATTTGTGCCGTTCCAGAGATATTGTTCATAAAGACATTCTAACAAATTTCCTGAATACAGGATTTGCTCGTAATAAAAAAGTTGTCTAAAATTTAAACAATTTAATCCTCCCCAAATGAGCACTCCATTTAAGCTGATGAAAGCAGCCTACGTCTATCTCGCTGCCCTGATCGGTCTCGTCGTAATTTCAGCGGGCGTTTACGGATTGTTTGAGTATCTTTTGAGCATCCTTTTTATCGGAGCAAATTTTGACGCAGCTTACCTCATCACACCTTTGACCCGTGTTCTCACCGGTCTCTTCATAATGCTGCCGCATTGGGGAATTGGACACCACTTTCACCTCCTCGAGCACAAGAAGAAAAAATAAGAATTTGAGAGAATCTTTCGGAAACCCTCTCGAATTCGAGAGGGTTTTTATTTAAAATTTTTAGGATGAAAACTGAAGTCATCAAAATTTTCGACACCACCCTGCGCGACGGCGAGCAGTGTCCCGGCGCAAGTTTGAATCACGATGAAAAGCTGAAAGTCGCTTTGCAGTTGGAAGCTTTGGGCGTCGACATCATCGAGGCTGGATTTCCGGTAGCTTCCCCGGACGATTTTCGCGCGGTCAATGCGATCGCCAAGATTGTAAAAAAATCAACGGTCTGCGGTTTGGCGCGGGCAGTCGAGCAAGATATCTTCACGGCCTTCGAAGCCATCAAGCCCGCTAAGCATAAACGGATTCACACTTTCTTGGCGACGAGCGATATGCATTTGAAATACAAGCTAAAAATGTCCCGCGCGCAGGCTCTAGACCGGATTGAGACAATGGTTAAATTTGCGCACAGCCTGTGTAGCGACGTCGAATTTTCACCGGAAGATGGCAGTCGCTCAGATCCGAAGTTCCTGTACCGCGCTCTAGAAACTGCGATTCGTGCCGGCGCGAAGACTCTAAATATTCCCGATACTGTCGGCTACACGACTCCACGCGAGTTTGGCGAATTCATCAAGAACATTCGGAAAAATGTCCGCGGCATAAAAGGTGTAACTATCTCAGTCCATTGCCACGATGACTTGGGCTTAGCCGTCGCGAATTCTTTGGCGGCAGTCGAAAACGGCGCAAGGCAGGTCGAATGCACGATCAACGGAATCGGTGAACGTGCTGGCAATACGAGCCTAGAGGAAATTGTGATGGCTATCCGCACGCGCAAAGATTTCTTCAAGAACTTAAAAACGAACGTTAAGCCAAAAGAGATTTACCGCACTAGCCGCTTGGTCAGCAGCCTGACCGGCTTCGTCGTCCCACCGAATAAAGCCATTGTCGGCAGCAACGCTTTCGCTCACGAAAGCGGCATCCACCAGCACGGTGTCTTGGCCAAGCGCGAGACTTACGAAATTATGAAAGCTGAAGACGTCGGCCTGGAGCGTAATAAATTAGTTTTAGGTAAACACTCTGGACGGGCAGCACTAATCCAACGAATGGTTGAGCTTGGGTTTAAATTGACGAAAAACGAAATCGACAAGACTTTCGAGCGCTTCAAAATCCTAGCCGATAAGAAAAAAGAAATTTTCGACGAGGACTTAGAGGCCTTGGTCGTGAATGAGATTTCCGAAGCAGCGGCTGAATGGCACGTCGAATCAGTCGAAGTCGTCGCTGGCACAGGTAAAAAACCGCGCGCCGAAGTCGCGCTGCGCGATTCAAAAGGCAAAGTCTTTCGCAAAAAGTCCGGCGGCACCGGCCCAGTCGATG
>JAIPIJ010000041.1 GCA_021734705.1 Candidatus Peribacteraceae bacterium | reverse complement strand
TACAGTTACCGGCACTATCACAGACATCGTAAATCAGATCGTAGCTCCCAGCCTTACTAAAGTTATGCGTGAAAGAAGTCCCTCCATAGTTAATCCCCCCGACCACTACCTTGTTGTAGCTCAGAGGCGGTGATTCATCATTAAACAACAAACTGAAACTCACACTCTTGCTCTGATCAGCTGCGAATACCAACCGATCCGGGTCAGAACCGAGAAAGACCGGTGGAGATCGATCAGGAGGGGGAAGAGGGCTGCCGCCGGAACCAGTTTGCCACTCGCCTCCACCACCAGAACCTGAGCTACTAGAGCCACCACTACTCCCGCTACCTGAAGAGCCTGACGATGAAGAACTTGAAGAGGAACCACCTCCGCCACCACCACCACTACTACTACTGCTGCTACCACCACCACCACCACCACTACTACTACCACTACTACTAGTGCCGCCACCAGCATGAGCATAGTTGATAGTTGGAGTATTCGAAACCACTAAACAAGTTATAAAAACTATCAACAACAGAGAGCCAACCCCCTTTAATTTTCCAGTAAGTCTTGATAGTCTTAAGCGCGAGAACATGTAAGCCTTATATTTCTTTCGCATTCTCCAACTTTTCATAATGCTGTGCAAATTTTGATAGCTTGGCACAGGTTAAGGCTACAGAGTGTAAATTTGCGAGAGGATTCATTTCCGGCTAATGGTACCAAAAGTTAGTGGTCTCTTGCTAAATGCTCCATGGTAATAAAAACCATCTTCGCATCCGCAACAATTCTCACCACCATCGTCAAGGCAAAGAACCAACGTGCTAGACAGATATCCTTTATTAAAACCGTGGTAGGTTTCAGGGAATCGAAAATATATATCATTTTTTTTGCTGACCCTAGTAACATTCATAGGAATTTCTTTTCCATCAATCACAAAATGAAGAACGAGTTCGCCACCGGGACCATCAGATATTTTCATTATCCAATTCTCCACTATGGGTGAATTTGTTATAGTAAGGCGATTGATGCCAGGCCGATCATAGCTAGTAGCAATTCTATATTCCCCCAAAAGGTTTTTTGGAAATTGTCTTTCCTTGGTCTCTTCTTGAAGTTTTGCGAGCTCTGCGAGCACAGACTCGTCCGTAATGCGACCAGCTCTTTCTTGGGCAGTTGCAGAATTGGCTACCATTGCAGTTAAAAGTATTGCTAGCGTTACCCTTGTTGTTACTCGCAGTGCTCCCACACCAATTCTCTTGAGTTGTTCTACATGGGTATTCTTTTCAATACCTTGCGATACTTTTTGAGTCTTTTTCATAATTAATTTTTCAAATGATGCCAAAGACTTAACAGAATTATACGAACAACCCTACAATTAAAACCATCTTGGCCACCATTATTTTAGTAGTGAATATACACATTTGCAAACACTTTGTCAAGTTAACTCAAATAACTATTTTTAAGTAGCCGGGATCAGTTTTAGCCTTAGTAGAGTAAAATACTTAAAACTTAGCAATGAATACAATCGACGCAAAAACGCGATGGGCGGTATTAGATGTTCTGAAAGCTGTTTGTGTGATTGCTATGGTTGTCGGGCATAACCTAATTTGGTGGTATTTCAGCTATAAACACGGATCTATAGTTAGCGTTTCTGAGATTTCTACTGCGAGGTTTTTGTTTGGAACGATAGCTCTTTTTGTCATGTCTATCCCGATAACGGCCGGCATGGCTTTGCGCTTCTTTCTTCGCGCTTGGTGGAACCAGAAACACCAAAAACTATTTTCCAGTACAAAACCTCTGTTGGGTCACATTTTTCTGACGGCTATTTTTCTGACAACTTTGGGGTTCTTATTAAACTTTTTTACCTGGGACACAGAGCAATTGCTGCCATATTTGTTTTCTTGGAACGTGCTGCAATTTTTTTCCGTGAGCTTGATTGCTGTTGCACTTATCCTTAGATTTTTGAATCTGCGTTTTTTGCTGGCGGCGGGGAGCGTGGTTTTGTTCACAGCTCCTTTTTTGAGAAATATTTTTCAGTCCGATGGAGTTTCATATCTAGAGATGATTTTTTTCGGATATCCCAACGGGTTACACATTTGGCCATTTTTCCCCTGGTTTGCAACCATAGTATTTGGGTTTTGGCTGGCTGATTTTTTTCTAGTCCGTGGTAATAAAAAATTTAATCTTTTGCTCGCAACGCTTGGTTTTTCATTGTCGCTGTTTGCTTTGATAGGGGGGTCTTTTAATCCAACATTCAATCCGCGAGATATTTGGGGTTCAATGCTTTTTCAGCCATCCACCTTGCACGTACTTGGGCAGTGCGGATTTATCACACTGTTTTTGCTTACGCTAAACTTAATTTTTGTCGATCGCAAAATCGCAAAATACGGAATTTTCAATATCTTTAGCCATGGAATTTTGTATATTTATCTTTTCCATTTTGCTTTTGGGCTTTGGCTTACGACCTTGCTTCGACCAACCGAAAAACTCATTTTTTTGTTTTTGTCATTATTAATTCAGTTTACAATTTCGTATTTGATCGGGGTGCTGGTCGTCTTTTTGAAAACCCGGACCAAACTTTTATTTGACAATTCGAATTAAAAGTTTTAGGATCAGACATCCAATATTTGCAAAATGCTCTTTGACATCCCGAAAGGCAGGGAGCTTCTTGATCCTCTAATTTTTGTGGTTTTTTCTTTCCTCTTGGAAACGAGAAAAACCCAAAAATCGACAATTACAGGCAGAGGGTCGAGCTCCCCTCTCTGTCTTTTGAAATATTAAGTTGGTTGTCTCAGATTTCCATAACGAAAAACCGTTGCCTGGTTAAAACTGGGCGACCAAGGAGGTTGACATGAGCAGAAAGTTGGCGGTATTGCTTATCTTAGTGGCCGTCCTTTTGGGCGGCTGTGCCGGTATGGGGGGGATGAGGCTCCCCGCGCCTCAGGGCATGATCGGCGCTTTCTATCCTGAAGATCTCCCGCCGAGCCCTGTTCCGGGGTTGCCCCCTGTGTTCCAACCGGGAGTGTGGACTCTCGAAGTCCACATGCACCCCGACGTAATGACAATCGCCCTGGCCATAACCCCGTCCGGCCAGGTCATCGTCATGAATGGGGGCGCTCGTATACCATTCTCTATAAAGGATGGGCGCATTTATCTGTCGAACGCGAGCCTCTTTTCACGTCCGGAGAAGAACAGCCTCGGGCGGACGATTGTAGGGATTTGCGTTGACCTTGACGGCTATGGACTTGCGGGACAGATGTTCCGTAAGCGACATCCCGGCGAAATTCCGCCGCCCAAGTGAAAGAGGGGGGATGTGTGGTAGGAGCTAGCGCACAAAAAAGTGCAGCTGCTTCCCCATCATCGTCTAGGCTCGCGAGAATAAAACACTCCGAGCCTAGACCCCCATTTTTGATTTGTCTTAATAAATACAAGATGTTTAAAAGACTTTATCCTTAAACTAATATTTAAAATGGTTTAACCTTGCAGTCCGATGATAATTCAAAAAAAGTCTTTCTCGATTCACAAAGTCGCAGTTCTTGGCTCTGGAGTAATGGGTCTTGGAATCACTGCTCATTTGGCGAATGCCGGGATTTCGAATTATTTGTTTTCGCGTAAGCCGAATAAATTATCTAAACCTGAAGCTGATAGATTATTGATCGAAAAAATTAATCAATTTAAAAAATCTAAACCATTTCCATTTTTCGATTCGGCAGCAGTCGATCTGATTAATCCGGCAAACTACGATGACGATCTCGATAAATTATCTGAGGCCGATTGGGTTATCGAGACCATTTCCGAAAAACTTGAAGACAAGAAAGCAATTTTTAAAAAAATTCTTCCGCACCTGCGCAGAGATGCGATTATTAGCTCCAACACTTCTGGCTTGCCAATCGCCTCGATTGCTGAAGCCCTACCAAAAAAATGGCACAAGAATTTTTTAGGGACGCATTTTTTTAATCCTGTTCGATATATCAAACTACTTGAGATCGTGAAAACTTCTGAAACAGAACCTTCGATTGTGCAAGTCGTTAAGGAGTTTTCCGAAAAAATTCTTGGTAGAAGAGTCGTCTATCCAAAAGATAGACCTAGCTTTATCGCTTCGCGTATCGGAGGATTATCTTTAACCTCGTCTTTAAATTTCCTTCCGTCAAAAGATTTTGGTGTCGAAGAAGTGGATACTTTGACTGGTTCGTTGATCGGTCGTTCCAAAAGTGCGACCTTTCGTACGATTGATTTGATAGGTCTTGATACTGCTATGCAAATCGCTATTAACAATTTAAAAAACTTAAAAAAAGACCCTTATCGAGAATTTTATCTTCCAAGACCATACACGCAGGAGATGCTTAAGCGCGGTTTGATTGGCGAAAAAAGCGGTCAAGGTTTTTATAAAAAGATTAAAAATCCCAAAGGAGAGACGAGTGAGATTCAGGTACTAGATGTAAAAACCATGCGTTACAGATCGCAGAGGGAAGTTAACTTTCCTTCACTCAAGCAGGCTAAAAAATTAGAGAGCCTAACTGATCGTTTGCGCCTACTGGTATTTGCCAAGGATCGGGCGGGTAAATTTCTCTGGAAAAATTTTTCTGATACCTTGCATTACGCAGCATGGCTGATCCCGGAAATTAGTGATGACATCGTCTCGGTCGACAATGCCCTCAAGTGGGGATTTGGTTGGGAGCTGGGGCCCTTTGAAATTTGGGATGTTCTTGGTGTCGAGAAGCTTGCGAAACGGATGGAAAAGGACGGTAAAGAAATTCCTCCGCTGGTGAAGAAGTTGCTTGCGAGCGGCAAGAAAACTTTTTACGAAAAAAAGTCCGGCAAGAAATTTTGTTTCGATCTGGGTGCCAAGCGTTATAAATCTATCGATACTAAGCCAGAGTATGTTTCGCTAGCGGAGATCAAAGAGGATAAAAAGAAAATCGTTGATAGTAATTCTGGTGCGAGTTTGATTGACATCGGTGACGGCGTGCTTTGCCTAGAGTTTCACACGAAGATGAATACGATTAATCCGGAGATAATTGAGATGATTCAGAAGGCCGTCAATTTAGTCGAGCGCAGCTGGCGGGGACTCGTGATCCACAACGAAGCCCCCAACTTTAGTGCCGGGTTTGATTTGAATTTAATTTTGGCAGAAGCACAAAAAGCGAAGAAAAATTTCCACAGAGTCGAAAAAGCTTTGAAAGATTTTCAAGACACCAATCAATTGTTGCGCTTCAGCAAAAAGCCTGTTGTCGCGGCGGTTCACGGTCTCACACTAGGTGGCGGTTTTGAAATAGCGCTAGCAGCGGATCAGATTGTCGCAGCCGCGGAGAGCTATATCGGTTTGCCAGAACTAGGTGTTGGCTTGGTTCCGGGTGGTGGTGGTTGTAAGGAAATGGTGCGGCGCATTCACGCGGCAGTTCCAGAATCTGAACCAGATGGATTATTTTCAGCTCTGCTAAAAATAATCGAAACTATCGGTGCGGCAAAAATTTCAACTAGTGCTAAGGAGGCGGCTGAGCTCGGTTATCTTTCGCCTGCGGATAAAATTGTAATGAATTCCGACCGCTTACTTTTCGAAGCTAAAAATACTGTTCTATCGATGGACCAAGCTGGCTATACGCCGTCAAAATATGCTGACAATATTCGTGTGCTGGGTGAGCAGGGAATGGCCTTGATGGAGGTTGGGCCAATTAATTTTGTCGAAGGCGGTTACGCTACTAAGTACGACTATTTCATTGCCAAAAAAATTATTAAGATTCTCTGTGGTGGTCCGCTCAAAGGAATTGATAGAGTGGATGAGCAGTACTTGCTTGACTTAGAAAAAGAGGCTTTCCTGAGCCTTCTCAAAGAGAAGAATAGCATTGCGAGAATTAAACATATTCTCAAGACCAATAAGCCGTTGCGCAACTAATGTCCGAAAATCCCAACGATCCCGTAATTGTCAGCGCTGTTCGTACGCCTTTCGGTAAAGCTTCGCGCGGAACGCTCGTAAACACGCGTCCGGACGATCTAGCTGCACTTGTTTTACGGGAGGCGTTACACCGTGTGCCAAAAATTTCTCCGGAGATGGTAGAGGATGTTCTGCTCGGCTGCGGTTTCCCGGAGGGTCCACAGGGATCTAACGTAGCGCGGCCGGCAGCTCTCTTGGCTGGGATTCCAGATTCTGTACCAGCTGCGACGGTTAACCGTTTCTGCGCTAGTGGTTTGCAGACAGTTGCCCAAATTGCTGATCGAATTCGCTTGGGCGAGATGCAGGTTGGTTTGGCAGGGGGAGTGGAGTCGATGAGCATGGTGCCGATTGTCGGATCGCAATTTCGTCCTAATCCAACTTTGATTGAAAAACTGCCGAAGTTTTACCTCAGTATGGGTCTGACGGCTGAACGCGTTGCCGAGCGTTTCGGAGTGAGCCGCGCAGAACAAGATCGTTTTGCATTTCAAAGTCACCAGCGGGCGCTAGAGGCTCGCAAGTCGGGCAGGTTCAATTCTGAAATTATTCCAGTCAAAGTTCGCCAAACTAAACCTGCTCCGGGCGGGAAAATAATTGAAACCGAGATTGAACTCAAAGAAGACGAAGGGGTTCGTGAAGACACTAGCTTGGAGATTCTGGCGGGGCTCAAAACCGTGTTCAAAAAAGACGGCACGGTCACAGCCGGCAATTCCTCGCCGATGAGTGATGGTGCTGGAGCAGTGTTGCTCACTAGCCGAGCCAAAGCCGCCGAGCTAGGCCTCAAGCCGCTAGCGCGTTTCGTCAGCTATGCCGTGGTCGGTGTGCCGCCGGATATCATGGGTGTCGGCCCGGCTAAAGCGATTCCTAAATTATTAAATCAAACCGGCCTCAAACTTAACGACATCGATCTTTTCGAAATCAATGAGGCTTTCGCCGCCCAGATTCTTTATGTGTTGCGCGAACTCAGAATCCCAGAGGAAAAAATTAACCCCAACGGTGGGGCAATCGCCATCGGCCATCCGCTGGGTGCGACTGGGGCGCGTCTGACAGCGACTCTGATCGGTGAGCTGCAGCGCCGAAAAGCTCGCTATGGAATAGTAAGTATGTGTACTGGCGGGGGAATGGGTGCAGCCGGACTTTTTGAACGACTTGATTAAAGTGGCGGTATTCCAGGGAACTTCGAATATTCTTCGACAAAAGTTTCAGCATCTTTTTCGCTAATCGAGAGTCCAGCGCTTTCCACGAATTCGATAACTTGCTGAACGCGTTCAGCCTTATTACCCTTATTAAATTGAGTATAAATCTCTGGGGTAATTTCCATACCTAATTTAGCGGCTCGCTGGTTGAACTGGTAGATTCGCTCAAGAACACTAGCCTTTTTGAGGTATTCCAATTCTTCAGGGGTGATATTGATTTCTACTTCTTTGCCGATGGAGCTATTGAAGGCTGCAGCTTGCTCGGCCTCATCGCTTTGTCCTGGGGGCACATCCTTTTCTTTGTAAAGGGTCAAGAATACATTGCTACCTGTTATCTTGTCAGGGCCGGAACTGATCACTAAGCCCAAGGACTCCAAAGAAGACTTAATAGTTTGCCGCAAGGTCTGTTCTCGGGGTTTCTTTTCAATTTTCTGGCTCTCTACTCGCTTCGCAATTTCGACCTGAAAAGCCGGGGCAATCGCATTCTCTTCTAAAATATTTAGGCTAGCCCAAAGGCCATCTTTTTCCAGGACATAAATTTTTTCACTGCTTTTACTCTTGATATCAGCCCCAGATGGCAATACAGCCATAGCGACAGAGAATAGAACAACTATCAGCGTGAGCGAAAAAATCTTAAAACACTTTTTCATTTTGAGAATAATTTAGTCCAACACATCCGCCCCCAACTCATTCCCACTCACTCCCGTACTCACCTCAAACAACGGAGGCGTCTGACTCTGAATCCTCGAATCATACTCCACCACAAAGGAAGCGGTACTATCTGTACCCGTAGCAGTCTCACCACCCGAATTCGGATGGTAAGTCCGCAGATAACTCAGGTCATAAACCCGAGCCGTCTCCCTCGAACTACAA
>JAIPIJ010000040.1 GCA_021734705.1 Candidatus Peribacteraceae bacterium | reverse complement strand
TTGATCTGGGGTTTGAGTTCCTGAAGCAATTTGTGTTCGGGCGCCAAAACTGTATAGGTCGCCCCAAATAAAGTGTCCGGTCTGGTCGTAAACACCTCCATTGCACATTGAGAATTGCTCACTGAAAATTGCACAGTGGCGCCTTCGCTGCGCCCAATCCAGTTCTGCTGCTGGGCTTTGATCCGCGGCAGGAAGTCAACAGTTTCTAGCCCATCCAAAAGCTTCTGGGCGTATTTAGTAATCGCGAGCATCCATTGTTTCTTCACTCGGCGCTCGATCTTGCCGCCACAGCGCTCACACTTGCCGTCCACGACTTCCTCATTCGCCAGGCCGATCTTGCACTCGGTACACCAGTTGATCGGGATCTCAGCCTGATAGGCGAGCCCCGCTTCGAAAAATTTGAGAAAAATCCACTGCGTCCATTTGAAATAGCTGGGATCGGTCGTATCGACGACACGCTCCCAGTCAAAAGAGAAACCCAGCGACTTCAGCTGTCGTGTGAAATTGGCAATGTTCTTGTCTGTCGCATCCCGTGGATGGACTTTGTTTTTAATCGCGAAGTTCTCAGTCGGCAGACCGAAAGCATCGAAGCCGATCGGGAACAAAACATTTTTACCTTGCATCCGAGCATGCCGGGCGACGATATCTAGCGCGGTGTAGCTACGGCAATGGCCCACGTGCAAGCCGTCTCCAGACGGGTAGGGGAATTCGACCAGGACGTAAAACTTCTCTTTCGGAGAATCATCTAGGGCAGCGGATAATTTCTGTTTATCCCAACTTTTTTGCCATTTTGTTTCGAAATTTTTATGGTCGTAAGACATTAGGAGAACTAAGGAAACAGGATTAAGAATTAAGAAATAGGTGGAAAGTGACTTACTTGAACCCAATTTTAGCTTAAAATCAAAACACTTCGTACCTAATCCTTACCAACTTAGTCCTTAATCCGTGGAAATTAAGACTCCCGGCTTCGTTCTCAAAAAACAGAATTTTGGTGAAGCTGACCGCATCCTGCGAATTTTCACGCGGGACTACGGGTTAATCGCAGCCCTGGCGAAAGGTGTGAAGAAGACTAAATCGCGCAAAGCTGGCAGTCTAGAGTTGTTTTCTGAAGCAAATTTTCGATTACACCGTAAAACCGGTGAGCTTTTTTTACTAACCGATGCCGCCGCAATTTCCGCTTTCGAATCGAAAGACTTGGCAGTAATGCGCGCGGCTTACGCTGCCAGCGAGTTAATTCTCAATCTCGCTCCGCCGGAAAAAGAACTGCCCAAAACCTACCAGCTTTTTCAGAACTTCCTACAATTACTCCTAGGGACACCCAAAGTTGATCTACTGAAAATCGCCCTCTTCGCTAAGGTTTTTTCGATCCTAGGCTTCCTGCCAGACATTGATAAATTTTCTGAACGTAAAAAGAAGTTGCTGCATTTTCTACTCGAACAAGACCTTGCTCAAATTCTGCGCCTAGAAAATGACGTTAAGATCTTTGCTGAAATTGAAAGTTTCCTACTGGCGACCTTTGAAACTGTCACGGAAAAAAACTCGCGTGTCACGGCAGCGACAGAAAATTGGCGTTAAAATATTCCCGTGATTTGGACCTATGATCTCGATCCGGTCGCGCTGGATCTCGGCTTTGCCCAGATTCGCTGGTACGGTGTTTTTTACGCCGTAGCCTTTATGCTGGGATTTTTTTGGCTCAAAGCTTGGTCGCGTCGCAAGTTGGTTAATTTTTCCACGCAACAAATTGAAGATCTAATCTTCGCTGTAATTCTCGGGGTAATTCTTGGTGGGCGCCTAGGACACTTCCTGTTCTATGACCCGAGCAGCCTTTTTTCGCTTGAAATATTTAAAATCTGGCACGGTGGCATGAGCTTCCATGGAGGACTGATCGGAGTCCTGCTGGCGGTTGGCTGGTTGGCGCACAAGTGGCGCCGGAATTTTCTAGAACTGACAGATGTGATTGTGATCCCAGCATCGGTCGGACTTTTTTTCGGCCGGCTTGGTAATTTTATCAACGGCGAATTAATTGGCCGAGCAACGGATGGAGCGTGGGGAGTAATCTATCCAAATTTTGACGAAATACCGCGCTATCCGAGCCAACTTTTTGAGGCGGGCAAAAATCTGCTTATTGCTGGAATTTTGTACGTCGCTTTTCGAATTAGGGCACGGCGAGGCACGATTAGCTTTCTTTTTATTTTACTTTACGGACTCGGTCGCACGCTCGTCGAACTCCTCTGGCGCGAACCGATCGACGGATTTATTCTCGGTATTCCAAAAGGTGCGGTTTACTCAATTCCAGTTTTTTTGGCAGGAGTGATTGGAGTGCTTTGGATTTCAAGAAAGGGGAAAAATTCCTAAAATATTTTTTCTGCCTTGACGGTAAATAAATTTACTGGTAGTTTTGAAAACTTTAGAAAAGCTAAAATGCCAGAAACAGCGTTACAGAAAACGCCTTCTTTGGAAACCATTTTATTCCGCCCAAACGATTCAATTGAATTTTTTAAGACACTTTTTCCCCCAGAAGAAATAAAGATCTTAATGGAGACTATTCGAGACAATGGATTAGATCCTTTAACAATTAAATATTTTTCATGGCATGTTTTTTCAAGTAAATATCGGGAGCGTAAAAAATTTGAATGTTTGGCGCGACCATCTTTGCGCGCACTTAAAAAATTAATCCGTCTTCGCTTGGAGATCACTATGACTGTCGGTATGATAAAAAATAAAATCCTTCAAGAAGACCCTGAAACAGAAAAACTCTTGGTTGATGCCTTAATGATTATTGACGAACTAAAAAAGACTGTTTTAAAGAATGGCAAGAAAGAAGAAAAAGAGGCGCGAGACATAGAAAGAGAGCCTGAAGAAAAATATTTAGATACCGCTCAACGTATAATTAAAAAGCTAAAAAGAGATTTGCAAAACCAAAAAGAGTCAATCGTTGAAGAAGTTTTAGCAGTATTGCCATCCGAAATTGAGCTAGCCCAAAATCCGGATTTACTCACTGCTGCCCTATTAAAAATTCAAACAAAGTGGCCAAATCTATCTCTTTTCTCGGACAAGGAGTCCGACACGAACTCTAGCAAAATTCTACAAAAAATATATCCTTTGGTTAATCAGATTAACGGTAAAGGTGAACTCATTGGAACGGAGCTAGACCCAGCAATGACAAAACTTGGGCCGTTCTTAGGAATTAAACTTACGAAAATCAAAAAGGCAATTGCGCTGTATCAAGTAAAAAGCGCTATGGTGGATCCAAACGGAGAGGACGCACGAGAAAGATTATATTTCCTAAACGAGTTTTTCTTTGAAATTATTCTCTCAATCGATGAATATGCGCGAAAAATTAACAAAGTTATTCACGCGCTATCGGAAACAATAAAAGCCAGAATCGCTTTATTTGAATCTGGCGAGATACGAGAAGTAGAAAACCTTAAAAGAGATATGCACGATCTTTACTCAAAAAATTTTGGGGAGATTTTAGAAAGTGTTTTCCCAGAAATACAAACTATTAATTCAGCGCATGGAGAACTTGGGCAAAATAGGCAGGTCAGCAACAGCGAAATTATAATCCGCACCCTCAAACGTTCGGGTATTCAGGCACCACCCCACTTCAATAAAAACGAATTTGACGAAGACACACTATGTATGCAATTCATGCTAAAAAGAATATTTAATAAGTTGAATCGTTGGTTTTTAGGAGATATATGTAACGCCGCAGAACAATTAAATATCCCTCTTGAGAATTTCTGTGGGGGGATATTTTTTGAATTAAAAGTTCTTCTACAAAGAGTTTACGAATTAGATTGGGGCTATGAAAAAGTAAGAATAGGAGTTGCTAAAGAATTTGAAAAAATTAATATCGAAATGCTCTTAAAAAATATTGAACGAGCTATTGAGGATCCTAATTGTAATAAAACAGATTTTAATATTAGTGAAAATCTTCGAAGTCTTTCAGAAGATATTTGGCAAATTTTGATTTTATTCAAATTTGAAAAAAGCCCACGTCAGAGATATAAAGCTTTGTTGGCGGCTTAGATTTTCACTGCACGCGTAATTCCCTCAATCTTTTCCAAGCGGCTAAGCAACTCCTCAAGCTCATCTAGGCTGCCGATTTCGATTGTAAGCTCGTGAAGAATCTCGTGTTTATCGCTGGTTTTTAGGCTCAGATCAGCAATATTAATCTTCATTTCAGCAATCACTTCGGCGATGTCATGCAGCATACCGACCCGGTTTCTGGCAGCAACTTCAATCTTAACTAGTTTTGATTTCACATCGCTGGCAAAAACTGCTTTGAGCTTACGCTCATCGGCAACTCGGACAATCTGCTTGCAGTTTTTCTTGTGGATAGTCGCACCAGCCCGACTCATAACAGCGACAACTTCATCACCAGTCTTTGGCGTGCAACATTTAGCTAGTTTCGTAGCGATACCGCCGACCCCTTCAATCAAAACTTCATCTTTCTTGTGTGCAGTGGTCAGAGAGGCAATCGGTTTTTTGCGGCTTTTTTGGACCGTCACTTCCTCAAGCTCTAGTAAGTCTTTCACCACCGCTGATGATGAAACACTGCCGTTACCAATTCTCTCCAAGAGCGCCTCACGGCCTCTTTTATCGAGATTCTGCCGCTTGTAGTTCTTGAGGATAGAGAGATCGGCATCGAGTTTGGGTTTGCCCAGACGCTCCAGTTTTTTATTAATCAGGTCTCTACCAATAGCAATATTTTCATTACGGCCCAACGAGGAAAAATAAGTTCGGATTTTAGACTTAGCTGAATTAGTTTTGGTAAAAGAAAGCCAGAAACGATTGGGCTTGGCGTCCTTTTTTGTCAAAATTTCAATAATGTCACCGTTCTTGAGCTTGGCGTCGAGCTTGGCAATCTTGCCGTTGACCTTGGCACCAGTACAACGGTGGCCGATTTCAGTATGCACGGTGTAAGCAAAATCAATTGGTGTCGCACCAGCTGGCAAATCAAAGACATCTCCACGCGGGGTCAGCACAAAAATCCGATCTTCAAAAACATCACTGGAAAGCGAGGAAATAAATTCCGTATTGTCTGTCATCGACTCGTGCAGCTCGACCAGCCCACGAATCCATTTCAACTTTGACTCATCGGCTTTGACTGACTTCTTCTTTTCTGAGTAAACAAAGTGGGCTGCGGCACCGCGTTCAGCCTGCTCGTGCATTTCGCGCGTGCGGATCTGAATCTCAGTCGGCGAATTACGATTCAAGCCAATCACGGTTGTGTGCAGTGATCGATAGCCATTCGGCTTAGGTACCGCGATGAAGTCTTTGAAGCGGTGGGAAAGTGGTGTGAGATTATTGTGAATCGCACCTAGCGTGGAGTAGCAGTCCTCAGTCGAATCGACGATCACACGCAACGCAAACAAGTCGTAAATTTCATCTATCGAAGGATAATTTTTGAGTTTCAATTTACGCCAAATCGAGTAAAGGTGTTTTGTGCGTCCGGTAACTTCAGCTTTGATTTTGGCTTTACTCAAGATAGTTTGTAGCTTTTTCTTGGTTGTCTCGATGAAATTCTTGCGTCCAGTCGAGCTGCCGGCGAGAGCTTTGGCGACCTTCGCGTATTCATCAGGATGTAGGGTCCTGAAAGCTAGGTCTTCCAAGCGGGCCTTGAATTCAAAAAGGCCGAGCCTGGCAGCAATCGGCGCATAGACTTCGAGTGTTTCCCGGGCAATGCGTTTTTGCTTATCTGGTCTCACGTGCTCTAGGGTTTCCATATTATGCAGGCGGTCCGCTAGCTTAATGAAGATCACCCGGATATCGCGCGCCATCGCGACAAACATTTTTCGTAGGTTCTCGATTTGCCGTTCTTGACCTTGGTAGCGTACCGTTCCTAGCTTTTCCATATCCAAACACAGGCTGGCAATCGTCGTGCCAAATTTCTTCTCTATCTCAACAATATCGGCTTCAGTGTCTTCGACCACATCATGTAATAGGCAGGCAGAAATAGTGTCATCATCCGGATGCAGCGCCAGCAAATTCATTGTCGCAGCGACAGGATGCACGAAATAAGGTTCACCGGAAAAACGCTTCTGGCCGGCGTGTGCTACCTTCGAAAATTCGTAGGCCGCTTCAATTTTCGCAAAATCCGCCTTCGGCGCGAAGGTTTTAACCTCGTCGATTATCTTTTTGAGCGCAGCGTCCACCTGGATATTTTAGCGAAAAAAGCCCGCAAATAATTTAATTAGCCTAAATTGGCAGCTCCACACCCAGCTGCTTAAGCAATAAATCGTAGAGAGCGATTGCTAGCAGGGCGACAGCAATCATCCCAAAAAGCTTATAGCGGTGTTTATGTTTTTTATATAACTTCCGCTGGTGGTGCCGAGCTTTATCAAGCAACTCATCACCAAACAAGATGGACATGAAAGTCCCGATAGCTGAAACCAAGACAATGGCCCAAAACGGAAAAGGCTGAGCCAAAATATTTTGAAAAAGCACTAAGAGTTTGGTTTTGGCGTAAACTTCGGGAATACTGAAAAAGACATAAGCGTTTAGTAGGATTGCTATCAACCAAACAAAAATTTCTGAAAAAAGCATTCTTACTCCTGTAATCAAACGAAAAGGGAAATCAAGTAAAAATCCAGCATCGGCGACCGGAGTACAAAGCACAAAAAATGACCAAGTTAGCGCAGTCACCAAAAAACCACTTGCGAAGCCATACTTAGCAGCGATGAAAAAGAAATAGCCCGCAAAAACCAGCAAGACTAAGAGGAACTTAATTAAAACATGTTTCTTCGTCTCGTGTTTCATTAGATCATGCCGACGAAACTTCTTGGCGTAAAATTTCATAATTTAATTATGAATCATAATTCACGAGAAGCTTAATTCTTGTCCGACTAAAAAACCAGAATAACTTGTGTTCTGCTCGGAGCAAAGTGGCTTACCATGAGCCCCGCAAGGCGGGACGAATGGTGGGCGGAGAAGGACCCTTCATCGCTATGCTCTTCAGGGCAAGCTTGAACCTTACTGATTTTAGATTAAAAAGAATGGCTTGCCATGAGTCCCGCAAAGTGGGACGAATGGTGGGCGATCCAGGACTTGAACCTGGGACCTCTACATTATCAGTGTAGCGCTCTAACCATCCGCCTGAGGCGGATAATCGCCCAAGGTTGTTTTTAGGAATTGCCTACCTTGACCTGACTTTAAAAACTTCTCTCGCTTTATGGCATCTTTCTCTACTTGAAATGTCTCTTTGTGTACCAATTTCCATGGGCCTCTTCCTGTTGTATAGCTCTTGAAACCATCGTCCTCATTGTGTTTTGCCAAACGACCCGAGAGGTCACTAGTATAACCTTTATACAATATTCCCTTTGGGTTCCGTAGAACATAAACGTAATACATGAGCTGCCGGGGGAGTGGTGGGCGATCCAGGACTTGAACCTGGGACCTCTACATTATCAGTGTAGCGCTCTAACCAGCTGAGCTAATCGCCCAAGATGTAATTTTGTTTAGCTTTGTTTTGCCCGAAAGCTTTTAATAATTATTTCATAAAAGCCGGGTGATTTTAAATACTTTTACTAAAATTTCAAACTTATGCCCAAAAGAATATTCCGTAAAATCGCGCTGGTTTTCACATTAGTTGCCGTTACCGCAATTATAGCTTTGAGTGGTTTACCTAGCGGAAAACTTGAACTAATTTTCTTAGATGTCGGTCAGGGCGACGCAATTTTGATTAGCACGCCAGACAATCACAAAGTTCTGATTGATGCTGGTCCGGCTGGAGCGATCCTGGACCCTCTGGCGCAAGAGTTAAATTTTTGGGAACGGCAGATAGACCTAGTTATTCTCACGCACCCTGACACGGATCACATCGCTGGATTTGTGGAAGTCTTGAAGCGCTACAAAATCGGGCAAGTTCTCCTGACCGGAGTACAACACGAGACCGAGTGGTACGCGGAAATTTTGCGGCAGATTGCGGAACAGGGAATCACAACGACGGTCGCAAATGCAGCAACCGATTTCGATCTAGGCGGGGGAGTACTGCTGGATGTTTTTTGGCCGGAGGAAAATCTAGCTGGACGTTTCGTGAGCGATGCCAACGCGGCCTCAGTTTCGGCTAAATTAATTTTCGGAACGACAAGCGCAATCTTAACCGGCGACTTGGATAT
Organism: Candidatus Peribacteraceae bacterium; assembly: GCA_021734705.1. Taxonomy (GTDB): domain Bacteria; phylum Patescibacteriota; class Gracilibacteria; order JAHISY01; family JAHISY01; genus JAHISY01. The sequence goes on along the minus strand of JAIPIJ010000040.1, from coordinate 280 downwards.
TGAATCCGAAAAAATAATTCTCGAATCATCTCCTGATTTACACGCCCAAATCCTCAAACTCGGCCATCATGGTTCCAAGACCTCTAGTTCTCAAGAATTCCTAGCAGCAGTGAGTCCAAGTTATGCAGTTGTCTCCGCCAGTGCCGACAACTCTTTCGGACACCCTAGTCCGGAAGTCCTAGCCAAATTGCCAGATGCCAAAATCTTAGAAACTTCCAAAATTGGGAATATCCGATTTATAAGCGATGGACAGACTTGGCGAACAAAAAATTGATTCGGC
>JAIPIJ010000039.1 GCA_021734705.1 Candidatus Peribacteraceae bacterium | reverse complement strand
ATCTGTGAATCAGTGAAAATTCCGATTGAAGTCGGCGGCGGTGTGCGCAGAATCGAAGACGCCGAGAAGCTTTTTGAATTAGGAGTAGAAAGAGTGATCTTGGGGACTACCGCGATAGAGCAGCCTGAAATGTTGCAGGAGTTTCTGAAAAAATTCGGTGCCGAAAAAATCGTAGTCGGACTCGATGCGCGCGAAGGCGGACTGAAGCTCGCGACCCGCGGCTGGGAGGGCAAAACCGAGCTGGATGTTTTGGATTTCGCGGAAAAACTTGAATCTGCTGGAGTCCAGAGAATCATTTATACGGATATCGCCCGGGACGGCACGCTCACTTTCCCGAATTTTGATGTAAATGAGAGGTTGATTAATACGACCAAATTGAAAGTGATCGCCAGCGGCGGCGTAACAGACCTAGCCCATTTAGAAATCCTACGCAAAATTGGTTGTGAGGGCGCAATCTTAGGAAAAGCGCTTTACGAAGGTAAGATCTCTTTAGCAGAAATTAAACAATCCTTATGATCCTTAAAGCTCTTTATTGTCTTTATAATCCTTCCAAATGATTGGATTTTTGCGCGGAACCGTCCTGAAAACTCGTGGCAAGAAATTACTGCTCGATGTCAGTGGCGTCGGTTATGAGGTTTTTGTGAATTCGAAAATTTTAGGAATTGTACAGGCAGGCAGTGAAAAACAGCTGTGGATTCACACACACCAAACCAGTGACGCAATCGCTCTTTTTGGTTTTGAGAACGATGAGGATTTGAGCTTTTTCGAACTTTTGAATTCCGTTAATGGTGTCGGTCCGCGCACAGCGCTAGATATTTTGGAGACCCCGCTTGAAATTTTACGGGAGGCTATTTTGAAAAACGATGCTGCACGCCTCGCAGAAACTCCCGGAATCGGCAAAAAGACAGCCGCACGCATAGTTCTCGAGCTGCGTCCAAAATTATCCGGCGACGACCCAGAAGTTCCAACTGAGGCTAAGATCGATCCAGAAATTCTGGAGGCCATTGTTGGGCTTGGCTATTCTAAAAAGGAGGCCGCAAAAATTTTGGCTGAGAAACCGACCGAGATCATCGAGGCCGAAGCAGTCGTGAAATGGTTTTTGCAAAACGCCTGAACTGCTAAACTGCTGGTAATTTAACTTACTGCAATGGATGTCCGTAAGATTCTCACGATCATAATAGGGATCGTGATAGCGCTCGGTGGCCTCGCGCTCACTGTCAGCTTTCTTTCAAGCAAAGCACCAGAGCGCAGCCCAACTGAAACGACTTTTGTAAGCTCTCCGTCCAACGAGACAGCAACAGTCAAAGCAGGTAGCGCGGTCGCCGAAAAAGGCAGTTTGCAGCTTGGTAGATTCGGATTATTTCAGCTCACAAACGAAGAAACCGCACTTGAATTTATTTCTGCTGAATATGATCCAAAAACAGAATCAATCGCATCGGCTCGGGGGCGCGTGAATGCTGGCAGTGTTTTGGCAGTTGATTTACTTTTTGGCACAGAGCTCACTCTGCTCGATGACCGTATGGCCGCGACTAGCCACGGAGGCAGTTTCGTCTTCGAAAAAACCAGTGGCGAAGAAGGAGTGGAATCAACTCGCGTGCGTGTACTCTCGGGTTATGCCGAGGTCAGTTTTACGAATAGTGATAACTCTGAAACCTTCGCAGCCGTATTACTAGCCGGTGAAGAAATCAGTCTGGACGACACAGCGATCGAAGAAATTTTTGCGGCCGGAGATGAGATCGCGCAAATAACAGAGTGGCGTTCAAAAATCGGTCGCTTCTCAAGTAAGTTCGAAGGCGAAAGCCGCCTGATCGGTAAATTTTTGGACGAACTACCGAAAAGCAGCACGAATGCTGTCGTTGATTTCATCAAGGAAAATCTAATTTTTAACGCTGAGAAAAAAGAAAAATTTTATGCAGTCCAACTAGCCGGGACTCTTGCCACTGCCGCCAGTGGTGATGCCAGTAGTGTCGATGAGCTACTCGCAACCTCAAATGCCAAAAAACGGGCTTTGCTAAAGACCGTCGTGGCACGGGCGCTTCCGTTTACCAGGCTTTTTGTCTCAGATGCACTCGCGCCAAACCTAAAAGATAAAATTGGCCGCTTGGCGGAACTTTCTATGCCGCTAGCAGACTTCGCTGGTATCGCCACCCTCTCTCCGAGGGAGACCTTGAATCGTGAATTGATTTTCATTTACGACGACCCTGACAATACAAACTATACGCAGAAATTCCTGACTAGTGCTAAAAACGGTATCGAAGAAGCCGACGAAGCCAGCGCCAAACTGCTGCTAGCGATTATGAAGCTCGACCCGAAAGAGCTGAATTCAGACTGGCTTGAAGCCTGGTCTGCGGTAAATCGCACTAGAATCGTAGATAATTCTGACCTTGCCAACGCTATCATCGAGCAACTTGAGCTTGCTGATGTCTTCGTCCGGGCCGGACGGGAAACTCTGGCCGGCAGTACACTCAAAGAATTAGCTGGCTTGCTTTCGCGCGGCAGTACCGAATTCGACGAAGTTTCCCTCGAATCAATTGCTGCGACCGGCAACGAATTCCGTAATCGCGTACTTTTCCTGGCAAGCCTGCGTGGCGAAAGCGAATTTGAAGAGACCGCCTACCAAATCTGGCTCGATGAGCAGGAACGCCTAGCGACTGAAGCAGAAAGTCCTCCAGAAGAAGAACCTGAAGAGGAAATTAGCGCACCAGCAGATGATCCAAATCGCGTTGCTCGTCCAGAATCTGAGCTGATTAAGTTCCTCGATATAGACTTCCCCGAATCAGATACGCAAACTGCCGAAGAAGAGATGCTAGAAGAGGAGGAAACTACCACTCCTGATTCTGAAACAATGGAAGAGGGAGGACCAACGGAAGAAGAGAGCGCCGAGACAGAAGGCTCAGAGCCTGTGCCTGAGGAAAGCGTCGAAACTACACCAGCGAGCTAAATTCCTAGGTTAAAAGCGTGTTAAAATCCAAGGCAATTTTGCATTGAAATGAAACTTGCGACTGTCACAGTTACCGGACCAGATCGCCCGGGCATAATCGCGACAACCACTACGACCCTATTTGAAAACGGCGTGAATATCGTTTCGCTGGATGAGAAAGTGGTCAATGGAATTTTTTCGATGGTGCTAGCAGCCGATGTTTCGAAAACTGATTTCGAGAATCTAAAAAAAGATTTGCGCCGCGATGCCAAAAAACTCGATCTCGATATTCGCGCCAATCTCCACGATACCCGCGAAAAAAAGAATTTGGCTATCCTCGTAACACGCGAGCCGCTTTGCCTAGAGGAAATCGTCAAAAACTGCCGCTCGGGAAAAATTCGCGCAGAACCAGTCGTCGTCATCGGCAATCGCCCTGACCTAAAAGACTTCGCCAAAAAACTTAAAATTCCTTTTCATTTAGCAGACGGGACGAACAAAGAAGAACGTGAGCGCAAAACTGTCGCCCTGCTGAAACGCTACAATGCTGACTTCATCGCGCTCGCCCGGCACATGCAAATCCTCTCTCCGGAATTCGTCGCGCGCTACGAAGGCCGCGTGATCAATATCCACCCTTCTCTCCTCCCCGCCTTCCCCGGCGCGCGACCTTACGACCAAGCGCTAGAGGCCGGAGTGGAAATCGTCGGTGTAACCGCGCATTTCGTGACAACCGATCTCGATCGCGGACCAGTCATCTGCCAAGATTCTTTCCGTATTCGGAAAAGTGACTCGATTGACAAAATCCGTGAGCGCGGCCAACAGCTCGAAGCCAAAGTCCTCACCCGTGCTTGTGAACTCTACAGCAAAGACAAGCTCTATATGCAATGGGGCAAAGTGCATTTTCGGTAAAAAAGCCAACCCCTCGGGTTGAGCCGCCCATAAAAAAAGTAATCCCGCCATTGGGAAATTTTTGTCTACCGGATTGTCGACGAGCGAGCGCAAAAAAATTCAGTCCCGCTTCAACCCCTCGGGTTGAGCGAGTAAAAATAGTGCGACTCAAATCCAACCCCTCGGGTTGAATCCCGCCAAACCCCGCCGCGCTTTTTCCCAATCAGCAATTAGGCTAAAATCTTCTCGGTTCGGAAATTGGCACCGAACTGACATATCTGAGAGTGCCCTGAGCTTGCCGAAGGGAATCCGAGTGGAACCACCAGCCCCAGTTTGAAAAACTGGAGCGGGTCTCGGAACGAGTAATCGTTTCGAGTATTTTTAAATTAAACTCTCGGTATGCAAAAACTCCTCCCCGCCCTCCTCGCAATTTTATTCCTCGCCGCCTGCGCGTCGAGCTCGGTCGAGCCGAGCGCGAAAACCGCGAGCGACAATTTCGAAAGAAATTTAGAGTGTCAAAAATTGAGACCTCAGGTCGAAGATTATTTTTCTGATGCGAGAGGTGAAAACTCCATCGAAAGTATTTTTTATAGCCCAAAACAAAACTCCTGCCTTTACCTACTAATAAGTGTTGAAAATATATCTGATGAGTTTTTTTCTTCTTGGGAAATAAGAGATGTTTTTACTAATAAAGTTTTAGAAATTTTTTCGAGTCTTCCTTATGTAACAAGCACAGTATCGAATGTTTCAGAATTTCAAGAAAAAATAGAGGAGTATCAAAACTAATTTTGCTTTTAAATTCTGGTTTCCCGCTTTCGCGGGAATGACAAAAACTTTATCCTTAATCCTTACTAACTTAATCCTCTCAAAATGTCAGCAACCTCTTTGGATCAGATCGTTAGCTTGTGCAAACAGCGCGGCTTCATCTTCCCCGGCTCAGAAATCTACGGCGGGCTCGCCAACACATGGGACTACGGTCCCGTCGGCGTCGAGCTGAAAAACAACGTGAAGAAATTCTGGTGGGATTTCTGGGTCACGAACCGCGATGATGTCGTCGGTGTAGATGCTGCGATCCTGATGAACCCGCGAGTCTGGGAAGCCTCTGGCCACGTTTCGAACTTCGCCGACCCGCTCGTCGACTGCAAAGCCTGTAAAAAAAGGCACCGTGGCGACAAATTGCTGGAAGAAAAACTCGGCGTCGAGGAAGTCGCCGGTATTGCCCTCGCCGATGTCACTCCCCGCTTGATCAAGGAAAAAATTAAATGTCCCGATTGCGGCAAAGTTGACTGGGCCGAGGCCAAACAATTCAACTTAATGTTCAAAACTTCGCAAGGTGTCACTGAAGATAGCGAACGCGAGATTTATATGCGGCCGGAAACCGCGCAGGGAATTTTCGTGAACTTTAAAAATGTTTTGAACTCTGCACGCAAACGCCTGCCTTTTGGAATTGCGCAAATCGGCAAAGCTTTTCGGAATGAAATTACGCCGGGCAACTTTACTTTCCGAACGCGCGAATTCGAGCAAATGGAAGTCGAGTACTTCTGCGCGGAGAAAGATTGGAAGAAAATTTATCCAGAGCTGGAAAAAGCCAGCTGGGAGTTCTTTGAAAAGCTTGGCATCGATCCGAAAAATCTGCGCTGGCGGCAGCACGATGATGCTGAACTTTCGCACTACTCGGCCTTGACTAAAGATATCGAATACAAATTCCCCTGGGGTTGGGGTGAGCTGCAGGGCCTCGCCTACCGCTCAAACTACGACCTCAAGCAGCATGAGAAATTCAGCGGTGAATCGCTGGAGTATCTCGACACGGAAACAAATGAGAAGTTCGTGCCACACTGTATCGAACCGAGTTTCGGCTGCGACCGCACTGTACTAACCGCGCTACTCGATGCTTATCATGAAGATGAAGTAAATGGTGAGAAGCGCGTAGTGATGAAGTTCGCTCCAGCAATCGCACCAATCAAAGTCGCCGTGTTACCGCTCTCGCGGAAAGAGCAGCTGACTAAAAAATCCCGCGAAATTTACGATATGCTGCGCGCTGAGTTCCGCTGTGAATACGACGAAACCCAATCAATCGGCAAACGCTACCGACGCCAAGATGAGATCGGCACACCGCTCTGTGTGACAGTTGATTTTGGCACGATTGGTGAAGATGATGGGCAGTCGAAAAAGGACCACGTCACACTTCGCGAACGTGATTCATTGAAACAAGAAGCTGTGCCGATTAAAAAATTGTTGGAAGTTGTCAAAAAGAAACTCTCTGCTTAAACTCCCCGAAACTTACTCCTTAATCCTTACTTCTTAATCCTTTTAAAAATGCAAACTTCCCTCGTAATCCTGAAACCCGACTGCATCGAAAAAAACCTAATCGGCAAAGTCCTCGATCGTTTCTCGGAAGCCGGACTCAAAATCGTCGGCCTCAAGATGACACGCCTTTCGGATGAAGTTTTGGATGAGCACTACGCCCACCACAGCGATAAGCCCTTCTTCGCCGATTTGAAGAAATTCATGCAGCGCACGCCAGTCGTCATCGCAGCCATCTCCGGAGAAAACGCTGTCGAAGATATCCGCAAAATCGCTGGAGCGACCAACCCGACTGAAGCTGAAGCTGAAACCCTGCGTGCAAAATACGGCACAGACGTCCAAGAAAACGTCCTCCATGCTTCTGACGCTCCTGAAACAGCCGAAGCTGAGTTGAAGAGGTTTTTCACAGATGAGGAACTTTTCACTGCTGAATAAATTTAGAGGTTTTATTCTCGACACCGGAGGGGTTAGAATTTTCCTGTGAAAAAAAGTGAAATCTTTTTTAACGCGCTACGCCTACCAATCGATTTTGCCGCAGTGTCGGGTGCTTTTTTCGTCGCGCGGATAATCCGCCTGCATCCGACCTTTCTCGCAAATTTTCAGTCACCCGCTGATACCAATCTGGCTTTTGAAAACTTCGCCCAATTTGCGGCAATTGCCAGCGGTGTCTTGATTTTGATTTTCGCGGCCAACGGAATGTACCGCATGCGCTCACAGAACCTCTCCAAGGATTTCCGCAAAGTCATTTTCCTGGTCGCTGCCTGGCTTTTGATTTTGACGGCCTATTTTTTCTTTCGGCGTGAATTTTTCTTCTCGCGCCTAGCACTCGTTTATGCTGGAATTCTGACTACCGTATTCATCTTGTTGGGGAGAATTCTCATTCGTTTTTTCCAAAGAATTTTTTGGACAGCTGGTGTCGGTGTAACACGTATTTTGGTAATCGGCACAAATCCCAATTCGCTCGTGCTTGGTAATTTTCTCGCCCACAATCCGCGTTTCCGTTTTGCTGGATTTGTTGAAGTGGCCTGCCCCCGACCCCGATCGGGGGGCAAACTGCCGCACGAATTTCCAGAAAAACCGATTGGTGAGATTGAGGAATTTGAGAAAATCGTAAAACGGAGGCAAATCAGTGAGATCGTGCTGGCAAGCCGGAAACTTTCGAACGTAAAAATGCGCGAACTACTAGCTTTCTGCCGCGTCAATCATCTCGGCTTTTCCTTCGTCCCGGATCTACTCGAGGTCCCGCAAAAGAATGTCGAGATTGAGACTGTCGCCGGCATTCCTCTAATTTCACTCCGACCAACCCCGCTCGACGGCTGGGGCCGTATCGGTAAGAGGATTTTCGATTTCCTCGGCAGTTTATTTTTTCTAATTATCAGCTCGCCGATTTGGCTCGTGACAGCGCTAATTATCAAATTCGATTCCCGTGGTCCAATTTTTTTCACACGCAAAGACGACGGCTCAAAAGTCGTCCGCGTCGGCAAACACGGCGAACCGTTCTGGTTTGTGAAATTCCGCTCGATGCGTGCCAAATCTGATTCCCTGCGTTACTCCAGAGAATTAGCCGAAAAAAATACGCGGAAAAATTCCCCACTCGTGAAAATAGAAAATGACCCGCGTGTAACCCGAGTTGGCAGATTCATCCGCAAATATTCGATCGACGAACTGCCGCAGCTGCTGAATGTCTTGACCGGCAAAATGAGTCTCGTCGGTCCTCGTCCACACCTACCCGAGGAAGTTGAGAAATATAAGCCACACCACCGCCGTGTACTAGAGATCAAACCGGGCATTACCGGCCTCGGGCAAATCTCCGGCCGCAGCGATCTAGACTTCGAGGAAGAAGTCGCGCTCGACACTTGGTATATCGAAAACTGGTCCGTCTGGCTGGATTTGAAGATCCTGTGGAAAACTATTGGTGTAGTACTTTTCCCCAAACATAAGGAGTAATTTTCGGAAATACCGTGTTTATGGGAAAATGTCGCCTCGTGTTTAAAAGAAAGTTCACCAACGGAGAAATTAGCCAATTGCGTGAAATTCTTGGTAGCGGTTAATTTGAGGCTTGTCGGACAGCAATTCGAGAAAAGATTTGTCCCGGATATTGCAAAAGTGTCCCTCTTCCCTTGCCAGGTGAAGCACAACTTTTATTTGATGAACGCATTCTTGGAAAATTTCCTAGAGACGTCATAGTTGAAGGCAATGTATTAAAAAATTGCCTTGGCAAAAATGGCTGCAAACTGGGAAATTCAAAACCAGTTTTGTGCCGGACTTCTCCACTCACTACGGTAGCTTCGATAAAAAAACACAAAAGATTATTAGTCTTAGATTATCCCGATAAGGGCTGCCCTGTCTGGGATCAATGCGGCAGGGCTTTAGAAAACAGCTTTGCCGAAGCGCGACAAATCTTAGGGAGAATTCTAGTGCCGCCAAAAAAGTCTGAAGCAATAATAAGGCGTGGCCTAGTTAAAGGCTACCCAGTCTAACGATTTATTAATGCCTTTAGACTTGCTGAAAATAAAGTTTTTCCCTAAAATCCACCGGCTTGTTTTCGTGGAACATATGACTAGGAGCATGAAACCAAAGCAGTCCTTATAATCCTTTCCGCCGGAGGCGGATCCGCTACTGGCGGAAAAACTCTTTAGTAACTTTATAATCTTTCCAAAATGGCTGAATTTGATCTTTCGAAAGTCCGTAATATCGGGATTATCGCGCACATCGACGCCGGGAAAACGACTGTCACGGAGCGCGTACTCTACTACACCGGCCGCACCCACAAAATCGGCGAAACTCACGACGGTGAATCGCAGATGGACTGGATGGAGCAAGAAAAAGAGCGCGGTATCACGATTACTTCTGCGGCAACTTACTGCGTCTGGAAAGACTGCCAGATCAATATTATCGACACTCCCGGACACGTGGACTTCACAGTCGAGGTTGAGCGCAGTCTGCGCG
>JAIPIJ010000001.1 GCA_021734705.1 Candidatus Peribacteraceae bacterium | reverse complement strand
CCACTGTGCAATTTTCAGTGAGCAATTCTCAATGTGCAATGGAGGTGTTTACGACCAGACCGGACACTTTATTTGGGGCGACCTATACAGTTTTGGCGCCCGAACACAAATTGCTTCAGGAACTCAAACCCCAGATCAAAAATTGGCCTGAAGTTGAGAAATATATTGCGGCAGCCGCAGCTAAATCAGACTTGGAGCGCACGGAACTGGCGAAAGAGAAAACCGGCGTGAAGCTCGAGGGCGTGATGGCTGTGAATCCGGTGAACGATGAAGAGATTCCGATTTTTGTAGCGGATTATGTGCTCGCTTCTTATGGTACTGGGGCGATCATGGCCGTGCCTGCGCACGATGAGCGTGACTTCGAATTTGCGACGAAGTTTGGAATAAAAATCATTTGTGTTGTTGATCCTGGGAGTATTGCGATTGGAGATTATCCCAAGGATTCAAAAAAAGTTGATGAAGAAGCTGAATATTTATTCAAAGTTAAAAAAGGACAAGCTTGTTACCCGGGTGACGGAATTGCGATCAATTCCGGCGAATTCGACGGTCTGCCAACGGCGAAATTCAAAAAGAAAATTACGGGGTGGCTGGAGCAGAAAGGCGTGGGTAAGGCTGCCGTGAATTTCAAATTACGCGACTGGATTTTTTCCCGCCAGCGCTACTGGGGCGAGCCAATCCCAATCGTGCATTGTGAGAAGTGCGGAATAGTTCCGCTACCTGAGAAAGACCTGCCACTGGAACTGCCTGAAGTCGAAAACTATGAACCCACCGATACAGGTGAATCCCCACTCGCCGCGATTGATACTTGGGTGAATTGTAAGTGTCCGAAGTGTGGAGGGGCTGCTAAGCGTGAGACGGATACGATGCCAAATTGGGCGGGCTCGAGTTGGTACTTCCTGCGTTACATCGATCCGAAAAATAATAAAGCCTTCGCTGATTCGGAAAAATTAAAAAAATGGCTGCCGGTTGACCTATATAACGGCGGTATGGAGCACACGGTTCTACATCTTCTTTACTCCCGCTTTTGGCACAAATTCCTCTACGACCAGAAGCTCGTGCCGACACCCGAACCTTACGCCAAACGCATTTCCCACGGTATGATTCTCGGTCCAGATGGTGAAAAGATGTCGAAATCTCGCGGCAACGTCGTGAACCCCGACGAAATCGTCCAGAAATTCGGCGCGGACACGCTGCGCCTATACGAGATGTTTATCGGGCCCTTCGACCAGGCGGCGGCGTGGAGCGAAGGTGGCGTCGCGGGCGTACGGAAGTTCCTCGAAAAAGTCTGGCGCCTCCAGGAAAAGAAATTAATCGACTGCGGAGACGACTGTCCGCCGGAGATCCCGGAAGAATTCCAACGCACACTGCATAAAACCATCAAGAAAGTTTCCGAGGACATCACCAATAGGCATTTCAATACTGCTGTCTCGGCGCTGATGATCTTCGTCAATGAAGCTAGCAAGTTAGGTTCCCTTCCTCGTCCGGCTTTTGAAAAATTTCTCACTCTGCTGGCGCCTTTCGCGCCGCATCTAACGGAAGAAATCTGGGCCCAGTTCGGTCACGAGAAATCAATTCATCTAGAAACCTGGCCGGATTTCAACGCTGATCTAGCACAGGACGAAACAATCACACTCCCGGTTTCTGTGAACGGCAAATTACGCGATACGCTCGAAGTCCCGGCAGATATCTCCGAAGCCGAGGCGCTCAAAGTCGCCAAAGAATCCGAGAAGATTCAGAAATGGCTAGAGGGTAAGGAAATTAAGAAAGAGATTTTTGTCCCAGGGCGGATGGTGAATTTGGTGGTTGGATAAACTGTCGAGGCAGGTTTAAAACCTGCCTTTACGATCATTTGCCCAATTTTTTGGGTTATTCCAAATGTATTCGCGGGTGTGGTTTAATTCGTTTTCATCACGGATGATACGATCATAATAATTACGTTGCCAAAATGGTTGTCCGGGCGTGTTTTGGCGTTGATTGATTTTACGCGCGGTGAATGTTTTGAACCCGCGAACAATTTCGGATAATGGGTATTTTTTACGGACGGGTGGCGGGGGTTTTGGGTGGACGGGTTTTCCCGTAGAGACGGGTTTCAAACCCGTCTCTACAATAACGTCCCGTCCACCCCGCCAATTATCAATCACGATAATCCCGTGCACGTGATTCGGCATGATGACAAACGCATCCAAAACACAATTCGGGTAATGGTTTGGCAAATCCAACCAACACGCTCGGCAGATTCTGCATTGTTCGGTTTCGATCAATTTTCCATTTTTGATTTCACCGAAAAAATCCGTGCGGTCGTCGGTACAAATGGTGACAAAATACGCGCCATCCTCCGAATAATTCCACCCCTTTAACCGCGTAGATTCGATCCGGTATTTACCGATAAATTTTTCAGCCATAAAAAAACCAGCACATAATACACATTCCCGGGAACGCTGGATTAAATTTTAATTAAAAATTTCGGCCTACTTCTTAACTTTCTTCTGCGGTTTCTCAGCTTCTTTTTTTGTATTCTTGCCTTCAATCTTCTTAACCTCTTTCGGTTTCTCCTCCACCGCACTCCATCTTGTAATCTTATCTTCGACTACAGAGCGTGGTTTAGCGTAGCGTTCGCGGGAGAATTTGATGACCTTTTCCCGCCTCCCCTCTTCGACTTCCCCACTGATCGGTGGCAGAGTTGCGGCGCTGAAGGGTTGGCTCGGCATGCCGTCGATGAGGAGCTTGGTATAGAGGTTGTACTTTGGCAGCTGGACGAGGTCGCCGGGCAGAGCGATTTCACTGAATTGATTGGAAATATACTCGGCGTCGTCGAAACCGACTTGAAAGGAGAGTAGCGAGCCGACGTTACCGAAGACGGCATCACTCACCTCTTCTGGCATTTGCGCGATGTACTGGTTCGCCATCGTGAGATTGAGCCTGTATTTGCGCGCCTCGGATAGGATGGTGGCGAAAGCGTCGGTGGCGAAGTTTTGGAATTCATCGACGTAGAGGTAGAAATCCACGCGGTCTTTCTCAGGGATATTGGAGCGGCTCATCGCGTCGAGCTGGAACTTCGTGATGATCATTGAGCCGAGGAGTGTCGAGTTGTCTTCGCCGATGCGGCCTTTACTGAGATTGCAGACGAAGATTTTTTTCTTATCCATCGCGAAGCGCAGGTCAATCATAGATTTCGGTTGGCCGACGATGTTGCGGATGATTGAGGACGAAAGGAATTGGCCGACTTTGTTTTGGATCGGGCTGATCGCCTCGGTACGCTGGCGTTCCTGCATTTTTTCGAATTCATCTGCCCAAAACTTTTTGACGATCGGATCGGTGATTTGCCGGACGACTTTTTTACGGAAATCAGCATCGACTAGGATGCGCGGAATCCCGAGCATAGTCATGCCGGGACTTTCGAGCAGCGAGAGAATAGTATTACGCAGAATGTGCTCAAGGCGCGGGCCCCAGGATTCTGCATAGATTTTTTTGAAAATGCCGACGAGTCCCGAGGCAACAATCGAATTCATCGCCGGATCGATATTCTCGAGCATATTGAAAGCGACCGGATAATCGCGGTCAGCCGGGTCGAAGACGATTACATCGTTCGTTCGATTCGACGGGATATTGTCGAGGATGCTGTCGGCCAGATCGCCGTGCGGATCGACGACGGCCACGCCCTTGCCCTCGCGGATGTCCGAGATGATCATATTCTCGAGCAGGGTCGATTTACCCATACCGGTTTTACCAATGATGTAGACGTGGCGGCGGCGGTCTTCCTGACGGATGCCGAAGAGTTTGTCGGCACCGCGGTAATTCGTCTTGCCGAGAGTGGTGATCTCTTGTTCTCGATCAGGATCAGGCAGGTCTAGCGGCGGTTCGAGCTTTTTGGAATTTACCCAGAAAATATTCGGTGTTTTGACTTCGATATTTGGCAGGTGGAAGATTGTCGCGAGCTCCTCAGTGTTCAAAACAAAAGTCTCGTCAAGCGAGCGTTCACGGAAGCGTCGCAAAATATCTTTACCGCTGATTTCAGCTATTTCAAAACCGTTTAAATGTGGCTGGTTAAATTGCCGGAAAGACCCTGCTAGCTCGCGGACTTTGACACGGGCAGTTTCGCGGTCTGGTAGGGTCGGTACGAAAAGCACGCGGATTGAGACGTCGAAAGGCAGCTTCACGACTTTATCCATCACGGCGTCGTGGGCCGTCTCGCGATCATGGGCACGGTTACTAAGCTCATCCAAAACATCATCGTGATTACTGAAATTATTTTCTGTGGAAAATTTAACCTTTGATCCGGCCATCAAACCTTGGAAAAAGAAAAGGATATAAAAGGGAAAGAAAACGATGCGTGGCCAGACTTCGCGGGTCATAAAGGCCCGTGCATAGATTTTTTGGAGGCGTTCGATACCGAAAAAGATATTTTTACCAAGGATGCGAGCACACTTGGTTGCCCGAATGCGCCACCAGTTTGGCAAAGGCCGGGCGACAATCTGCACGGCGGCGAGATCGCTGGCTCCGGGTAGCTTCATAAGAGTTGAAGTAATCCCCGAGAGTGGATCAACAGCCGTGCGGGTAATTTTGTCTTCAAACTGCGGATGGCGCTTGATTGGATAAATCTCAGGATCGGTCATCTTGAGCTCGGCTCCAATCGCGTAAGCGAAGGGATCAATTTCGTCGAATTTGGCATCACTTGGCCCAAGTCCGGCTTCCGCCTTGGCTAGGCTCTTGGAGTCCGTAATTTCCTCGGACTGCTCCGATTGCCTAATGGCGGTCGGTTTTGGGGCAACGTAGTCGGCAGTTTCATCAATTTCGACGTCTGGATATTGGGCGTAGATTTGACCCTCAACAAAATTGCGCAGATGGCGTGGTGTATGAACGAAGAACTTAATTTGGCCCTCGACACTAGCGATTTCGAAAGAAAAACTTTCATTGTTGACTCCGCGGAGCTTCTCAATGAAAGAAAGTCGGTGGTTGATCCCGTGTAGCACGGCGAACATCTGCTCAGCAACGATCGGTAGTTTTTCATTCAGTCGGGAAACGCGAACAGATAGGAGCACGTTTTTTTGCCTTCGGCGAAAACGGCCTTGCTGGACAATGAGAAAAATTTTAAACCCAGAGACTAGGGCGATGAAGGAAGCCAGGGAAACGGTAATCGGTAGAAAATATTCGATCAATTTAGCTTTTGTCAGATTTTACATTCCCGCAAGCAAAATCGTGAACTCTCCGCGTGGTTTTTTAGCGGTGAGAAATTCAGTTGCCTGAGCGATAGTTCCGCGGAAAAACTCTTCGTGGAGCTTGGTAAGCTCACGGGCTAAAACAATTTCACGCTTATCTCCAAGGATTTCGCCAAATTGTTGCAGGGTTTTTTCGATGCGGTGGGGCGACTCGTAAAAAATCACAGTACGTTCTTCATTTTTTAAATTTTCAATTAATTTTCGCCGACCTTTTTTTGTTGGCAGAAATCCTAAGAATAAAAACTTATCGGTGCGCAAACCGCTAGCCGAGAGTGCGGCGATCGCGGCACAGGCTCCAGGAATCGGGATAACTTTAATTTCCTCTTCGATCGCTCGGCGCACCAGAATCGAACCGGGGTCGGAAATTGTCGGCGTACCGGCCTCTGAGATCAAGGCAACCGATTTCCCAGACTTTAATTTTTCTATAATTTTCTCGACTTCCCGCTCGCTGGAATGTGCGTGAAAAGCGATGAGCGCTGAATGGATGTCGAATTTAGTGAAGAGTTTTTTGGCTGTCCGGGTATCTTCTGCTGCGACAAAATCAGACTGTTTCAGGGTTTCAACCGCGCGTAGCGTGATATCTCCTAGGTTGCCTATCGGTGTGGCTACTATTAAAAGGCTCATTTTTTTAGGGAAATTTTTTGCTTCAATCTCTTGGCTTTGATCAAAATTTTACGCTTAACAACTCGTTTAAACCTCCACGAGTACCAAAACATTTTTACACGTTTCCAAGCCTTCTTGATATACCAGACCAGTCTCCGGCCGTGCTGAGGTGAGATCAGAAAAACTCCACCGATAATTGCCAATAAGCCTTGCCCTGGGGTAAAAATCATTACAATACCAATCAGAATTAAAAGGGCTCCACCAGTTATCTCGAGAATTCTTTTTAAACTTTTCATTGCTTAGCTGGAGTAATGGACGGAGCTTGGGCGTAATACGGTTCAAGCTGCGTAACTTTTTTGAAGTTTTTTTCGGTCTTGCGTCGGGTGAAAAGTCGGCAGCCAGTTAAAAAATTCAAGGCGTTGCCGACTAAACAGGCTGTGCGAACCGCTGTGAAATTCCCCGGACCGACTATCACCTTCAACTGATCTTTAGCGGAAAGTTCTAGATGTTTGAGCTTTTGAATTAACCCAGCTCCACAGTCTCGCTGGGCATGTGCAAAACTAAACTTGCTGGAATTAGGTTCAAAACTCCTCCTCTCAATTTCGAGAGTCGTTGTTTGCGTGTGAGTCGGATCAATCAAAATTTTCACGCACTCGATTCTACCGGAAAAATCAGTGTTTCGTTAGTCGATGGCGGGCACTGCGACGCAGTTTCCTCAAGAGTTTCTTCTGCTTGGCTTTCTGGACTAGGATGGCCGAACGGTGCAACGCATCTACCAAATCTCCCATTTCACTGACCAACATATCATCGCCCTCGTCTTCAAACCTAGCGAGTAAATTTTGTACAACTGCCAACAGGTTGGAGTCTCCACTAGTGCGGATCTTACGGCGGACAAAGTGAGCTTTTCCGTGGTTACCTTCGTCGGGAATCGGTTTAAAGAAACTCATTTTTTAAGAATTGGGTGGGGTTGGCGTAAAAACCTTCTTGGGAGAAGTTTTCTTGGCTGATTCGATTTGCTCTAACTTTTCTAGCATTTCCGGGTCTTTAGCCAAAATATCTGAACTGGCATCATCAACCCGAAGTGTGCGAACCTGATATGGAACATCAAACTTAGATTCTTGGAGCGCCATGAAGACATCGCGCATAATTTCTGATTTGATGATCCACCATTTTACACGGCTCTCTGTCCAGAAGCGGGCCTTGAGGATTACCGCACTGTCAGCGACTTCTTTGACGAGCACAGTAACTTTCGGCTCCGGCTGCACACTCTCGTGAGCCGCAACTGTCTTTTCGATCAGATCGCAGGCCTCTTTTAGGTTGCTGCCGTAACCTACACCAATCTCGATTGCCTGACGCCGAATGGGATTCTTGGTGTAGCATTTCACAGCTGATTCGATCATCCGAAGATTTGGGATAGTTACTTCTCCCCCGTCAATTGCTCGAATTGATGTCGCCCGAGACTGAATATCGACTATGCGTCCGACGATAGCTGATTTACCAGTATGATCAGGTTCGACAACAACGAAATCACCTAAGTTAAATTTCTGATTCGAGAGCAAGACAACCCCAGCGAAGAAATTCGCAATAAAACTACGCAGGGCAAAAGCTACGCCGAGACCAACACCTCCGGAGAACCATTCCAGTGGCACTCCCATGAAGATCAAACTCACTGTGATACCGATCGCTAGTGTGATTGTGAAGACCATCCGGCCGTAGAGCACTCGAACTTCCTCTCGACCCTCACCCTGCTTGGCGCGAATAATCCGTTGCACCCAGGATCGCAGAAAAGTCGCCAAGAGGAAGGTTCCGACCAGGGTAGCCAAACCGACAGCAATGTTGGAAATGAAGGTCGGTACAACCGGATCTTCAGCGGTAGCGGCGAGGGCAACCGGGATTAGATTCATTTGTGGATTTTTGTTTTGAAATTAGACCAGTTTATCACTTTTGAAAGCTAAAATCAAGTTTGTTAAAATGCTACGGATGATTGAGGGAGTTCAAATTTTCGAAATTAAGAAACACGCGGATGATCGTGGTTTCTTGTCAGAGCTGTGGCGGGATTCCAAAGTTTCTAAATTTACGCCGAAACAAGCGAATTTTACGGTTGCGCACCCCGGTGTTATAAAGGCTTTTCACTTTCATAAGCGCCAATCTGACCTTTGGTTCTGTACCAGCGGCAATCTTGAAGCTGTACTTTATGATCTCCGTAAGGATTCCAAAACTTCCGGCGCAACCCAACGAATTATCCTTGGCGAGCACAACTCCGCTGCAATTTTAATTCCACCGGAGGTTGCTCACGGCTACCGAGTTCTTGGCAATGAGCCAGCTGGGCTGGTTTATCTAGTTGATCAGGAGTATGACCCCGAAAATCCAGATGAAGGCCGCATTCCCCATGACGACCAGAAAATTGCTTTTAATTGGGAAACCCAAGCACGATGAAATTACTCGTGACCGGCGGCTGCGGATTTATCGGCTCACATTTTTTGCGCCAGATTTTACGTGATACGGATTATGCTGTTACCAATCTTGATGCACTCACCTATGCTGGCAGACCGGGAAACTGTGCCGATTTTGAAGCCGATCCTAAATACGAATTTGTTCGAGGTTCAATTACTAATAAAGACTTGGTTGAACAATTGGTTTCGAAGGCCGACGCCATTGTGAATTTTGCTGCCGAGAGCCACGTCGATAATTCCATTGCCCATCCGGAAATTTTTGTCGAAACGAATGTTTTAGGCACCCAGGTTTTACTGGACGCCGCTCGTAAATTCGAGATTAAAAAATTCCTGCAGATTTCGACTGATGAAGTCTATGGTGATTTACCACTTGATTCAGATGAAAAATTTACCGAACACTCCGAGCTCAAACCTAGCTCGCCCTACTCTGCCTCCAAAGCCGCGGCCGACATGCTTTGTATCGCCGCCCACCGGACTTTCGGCCAACCGATCCTAATCTCGCGCTGCTCCAATAATTTCGGCACGCACCAACTTCCGGAAAAGCTAATGCCGCTCACGATTTCGCGCGCCTTACAGGATGAGAAAATTCCAGTCTACGGTGACGGTCTGAACGTACGGGACTGGATCCACGTGCTCGACCACAATACCGCTACACTAGCCATTTTGGAGAATGGAAAACCTGGTGAAATCTACAATGTCGGTGCCAACAACGAAGTCTCGAATATTGACTTAGTCAAAATACTGCTCCGTATCCTTGGCAAGCCGGAGAGCCTGATTGAATTTGTCGCTGATCGTCCGGGGCATGACCGGCGCTACGCGATTGACTCCAGCAAGATTCAAAATCAGCTTGGCTGGAAGCCAGTCCATACCGATTTTGAGAAAGAGCTTACCGAGATGGTGGAGTGGTTTAAGACACATAACACGTAACATGCCCCGAAGGGGTCCCTTCGGGATAACACGTAGCATGAAGCATGCAACAAATGCGCTAAAATATCGTTTGCTATATGTTTCCTGATTCAGGCTCCATGATTAAGCTCGCTACCCACACAGTCGTTGGCTTTCCGAACCTCAAGGCTTCGGAAAAAATTGTTAGTCTGCTGGCAAAACATTCTAAGATTGTAGAGTTGCAGATTCCTTTTTCGGATCCAGTGGCCGACGGCAAGCTAATCACCTCTGCCAACGCTGTTGCTTTGGAACAAGGTA
Organism: Candidatus Peribacteraceae bacterium; assembly: GCA_021734705.1. Taxonomy (GTDB): domain Bacteria; phylum Patescibacteriota; class Gracilibacteria; order JAHISY01; family JAHISY01; genus JAHISY01. Next base: position 37,559 of record JAIPIJ010000001.1, on the reverse strand, counting down.
TCAATCCACGAAAGTGTTTGGATTTTGCCAAACGAATTACAAAAAAATTTCCGGCGGTAGATTTTTTCTTTATGTCTTATTTCAATCCGATATTTAGTTTTGGTCTGGTTAAATTTGCTAAGGCGGCTAAAGCGGCCGGGGTGCGTGGATTTATAATCCCCGATCTGCCCGTCGAAGAAGCTACTGAGTTGCTGAAGGTTTGTCAGCAATACAAATTGCAGCTTGTCTTCGTCGTGTCACCCAATACCCCAGATGCGCGACTGAAGCTTATTGCCACCAAGTCAGGTGGCTGGATTTACGCGACAGCGCGGCTCGGAATTACCGGCGCCAAGACTAGTTTTGGCAGCGCACTCAAAAAATTTATCAACCGTATTCGTAAGTATTCCAAGGCTGAAATCGGTGTTGGTTTCGGAGCGAAATCAAAAAAGGATTTGTCGGCAATTCGAGCTTCCGGAGCTGAGATCGGCATTATTGGCAGCGAGCTTTTCCGCCAATATCAAGCAGGCGGCCTAAAATCCCTAGCGAAATTTTTGACTAGCCTGGATTAATCTTCTGAATTCGGGTGTGTGAGAAGACGTGTATTAGTTACCGAAAAATGGCGTTCGCCATCCTCCGCCCAGATGCGGGCGAAAGTCAGGACAGCCCGACCTTCGATTTCAGAATGCTGTAAGAAATTAGTTGAGTCATCGCTGCAACGAGCCTGAAAACAACTACGGGAATCCCGACTAGCAACCCGATTGTCACCCAAGACGAAGTATTCGCCTGCCGGTACTTCGAAATCAACAGCTTGGGATTTTTGGATATCACTACAAAATCCACTTCCGAGGCAAGTGTTACCGAGATTACTTAGAGCCAGAAAACCCTCATCTAGTTTTTCAAACTCACCTGCTGCATTTTGTACCCAGGTAAACCCATCAAAGATCCGGATCGTCTCTCCGGGCAAGCCAATAACACGTTTAATCAAGAAATTTTCTGAACTAGGCGGCTGAAAAACAATAATATCGTTGCGTTCATATTCTTCCCCAAGTAAATAGGGCGTCTTCCAAACAACGATGAACTCACCATCTAACACATTCGGGGTCATAGATTGTTGCTGGACACGGAAGGGTGCAAAGAAAAAAGGCTTGATGATAAGCAAAACTAAGACAAAGATCACAATTACATCAGAAAGAAAGTCAGCAAGTGAGGCCGTAAAAGGTGAAAGTTTGCGACCATGTCCGAATTTAATTTGGCGGAAAATTTTCATTTTCGGGAGTTTAGCACGCTTCTAAATTTTTCGGTTAAAATGCTAACGTGATTTTTGATCGTTTGATCTTTGCCGGCCATCTCCAAGAGGACGAGAAGTTACTCTACGTTGTCCATGTGCACTGGTTTGCAGCCTACCGCCAACTTTTCAAGGCAGCGTTTTTTGGCATGCTGATACCAGCTGTTTTTTACGCAATGTTCCCCGTATTGGCGGCAGCCTGGGTTTTTGGGATTTGGTTCTTGCTCGGCTTGATTCGATTTTTTCGGGATGTGGCCGATTGGTATTTCGATGCCTTCCTGGTTACGAATCTAGGCGTAGTCGATCTCGACTGGCGTGGAATTTTTGATAAATCTTCGACGCGTATTTCTTTCGATGATCTTGTCAGCACTGCTTACGACAAAAGCGGCTTCTTTTCTAGTATTTTTAATTTTGGTGATATAGCAATCCAGACCGACGGATCCGTCGAGATCAATCTAGAGAATGCGGTTGCTCCTGCTCGCGCTGAAATGGAAATCCTATCAGCTAAAGAAAAATATTCACACGACCGCGGATTGGAGGATGAAAAAGTCTTGAAAGAAATCCTCAGTGGGATGGTCAAGCGCCACGTTCGCGGAGAAAAGGAAAAAGGCTTGGCGGACATAATCTAGCCCTTCATTCGCTACGGCGGATTCAGGACAAGTAATTTTATAATTTTAGAATTTGAGCAAGTCAGCGTTTGTTTGCGAGAAGTGTGGCGCTCGTTCGCCGCGTTGGGCGGGACAGTGCGCAGCCTGCGGCGAATGGAATTCGTTGGTCGAGGAAGCTGTCGAGGCGAAGATTTTTGGGCAAAAGGAGCGTCCCGTTGGCAAAATTTCCAAGCCGGAAACAGCTGAAAAATTAGCCGCTACTTCCCTGACGCGGATTACGACTGGTTTTACTGAAGCCGATCGCGTCCTAGGTGGTGGTATCGTGCCGGGCAGCCTAATCCTACTCGGAGGCGAACCGGGTATTGGTAAATCAACTTTGACACTTCAGCTCGCGGCGAAATTCGCCGAATCAGCTGGCAAGACTTTGCTCGTGAGCGGTGAAGAGTCGGCGGAACAGATCGCACTACGCGCAGTCCGCCTAAAAAATTCCCACCCCAAGCTGCATATCCTGTCTGAGAATACGCTGGAAAATTTGCTTGCTACGGCGGAAGCCGAGAAACCTAAGTTGCTGATTGTTGATTCGGTGCAAGTCTTCGCTTCACTCGAATCCAGCTCAATGTCCGGTTCGATTCCGCAGATTCGGCTCGTGACCGAACGGCTGCTGCGTTTCGCCAAGAAAACCCGCACACCAATCATTCTGATTGGACACGTCACGAAAGACGGCGATCTGGCCGGTCCGCGGCTGCTCGCCCATCTCGTTGATGTTGTTTTGACTCTAGAAGGCGACCCTCACCGCGACTTCAGAATATTGCGCACTAGCAAAAATCGCTTTGGCGCAACCAGCGAGGTCGGCGTTTTCGAAATGCGGGAAAATGGTTTGATCGAAGTTAAAAATCCTTCGGCGGCTTTCCTCGAGGGTCGAGCCGAAAATCCGGTCGGCAGTTGTGTCGCCGTAACTGTCGAAGGCACGCGGCCACTCTTGGTCGAGGTTCAAGCTCTGACTTCCCCATCGGTTTTCGGTTATCCGAAACGCACCGCGAGTGGTTTTGATCTAAACCGCCTACAGTTAATCGTTGCTGTGCTACAAAAACATACTGGTATAAAACTGGATTCTAGTGACGTCTTCGTGAATGTAGTCGGCGGTTTCCGGCTGCGTGAGCCGGCTGCCGACCTGGCAATCGCGCTCGCAATTGCCTCCTCGAAGTCGAAAATTCCACTGAATCCGAACCTCGCAGCTTTTGGAGAGCTGGGCCTGACCGGTGAAATTCGCTCGGTTTCCCAGAGCGATAAGCGTGCCCGTGAGGCGAAGAAAATGGGATTCCAAGAGCTAGCCAGCGGTAAAGAATTCCGCATACTAGCTGCCGCAGTCAAAAAATTACTAAAATGAGATTTGAATTTGAAATTAAAACTTCCGGTAACTACGACCTGATTAACTTAACTGAACGCGTCCAAAAATTCATCGCTGATTCGAAAGCCAAGTCTGGCGTAGCAACTATTTTTGCCAAACACACAACGGTGGGGCTTACTTTGATGGAGTGGGAAGACGGCACCAAGCGTGATTTAGTCGCCGCATTAGAAAAAATCGCCCCGCAGCAGGGCAAATATTTTCACGAAAAATGGAACGATGGTAACGGCGCTGCGCACGTGAAATCCGCGCTCTTCCCACCTTCTATTTCAATCCCGGTCAAAGACGGCCAGCTTGATCTCGGAACCTGGCAGAATCTAGTGCTGATTGATTTTGACGTTAGGCCGCGGGAGCGCAAGATTGCTGTAATTCTATTTCAGTAGTTAAATCTCTTGGGCTTTTGCCACAGTATGGAATAACACCATTACTCCTTGATGTGTCTATAGATTGATAATCGTTACCGTTTTTATCAGTTTTCAGACAGGTTAGAGTTGCCCCTATATCAGTTCTAGCTTTCCAACAAATATGTTCTGCGCATTCACAAACGGGCGCAAAGTATGGTTTTAAAGAATTAATAGACATTTTTTTAAAAAATTAATTAGTCGATATTCTAATGATATTTTTTCTTTTGTCAAATACGATTTTTATCGTAAAATCAGCTTCTGGATGACAAATAAGCTCCGCATAATAGTCGCCGACATCGTCCCCCGCGAGCTGCCTAGGCCAGATGCGGATAAGCATTTTGCCGAGCTCGTACGGCTGATTGAGACGCTCGGCGGGATGACGGTCGTGAAAGTGATCCAGAAGCGCGGCCGGCCCAGCGGCAAAACCTATCTCGGGACTGGGAAAGCTAGCGAGATCGGTGAAGCTGCCAAAGAGCTGAAGTGTGATGCGGTGGTTGTAAACGGTATTCTGCGCGGGAATCAGATCTACGAATTAACCCAACGAATTCCGGTACTGGTTTGGGATCGGGTGGATGTAATCTTGCGGATTTTTGAGAAACACGCGACGACGACGGAGGCGAAATTGCAGGTTAAGCGCGCAAGGCTTTCCTACGATATCCCGAAGATTTACCGGCGGGCTGCCACTACACTTTTCGAGCGGGAACGTGGTGGTGGCGTGGTCCAGCGTGGTGCTGGTGAGACTGGTATTGAGGCTGAGAAACGCCATATTTTGCGCGAGATTAAAGCTATCGACCAAAAAATTGAGCGCCTCAAAACCCTGCGGGAAAACCAAAGGGCGAATCGCCGCCGGCGTAATTTACTGACAGTTGCTTTGGTCGGCTACACCAACTCTGGCAAATCGACCCTATTGCGCGCAATGACCAGGAAACGCAACGTGCTGGTCGCGGATAAGCTCTTTGCCACGCTCGATCCCCGCCTCGGCTCGCTCTGGCTGCCGCAGTTGCGCCGCAAGGTGTTGCTAGCCGATACGATTGGTTTTATCGAAAATCTACCGCCTGATCTGGTCGCGGCTTTTCGGGCGACTCTCGAAGAAGTCCAGGAGGCTGATTTATTACTTCACGTTTTCGACGCTAGTGATTCCAAGAGCGAAATCATACGTAAACAAAAAGTTGTTTGTGAAATTTTGAAAGATTTACAGGCCGACCAGATTCCGCAAATTCTAGTTGCCAATAAAATCGATCTCAGAAATTTCCGCAGGCCTGGAATTAAAGTCTCTGCCGTAACCGGAGAAAATTTGGAACGATTAACCGCCAAAATCGAAAAGCAATTACTCTGAAAGCCGCGCGGTAATTTCCCGCCAAGCCTTCTTGGCAAGAATTAAGCCGGCATGACTAGGTACATTGACCGTTGAATTTTCACGGGCTCCGGGCAGATAAGTTACTTTTTCTGGGAAGACTAATTCGTCGAACTCCGCATGCAAAGAGCGAAATTTAGAATTAATTTTATGGTTCTCAGTGAGTTGCCGTAACTGCTCGGATCCGAGTTTGAGGAATTTTCGGTTGCGCTCCCAAAAGGCTAACGATCCCGCGGGAGAACCCTGAAAAGGCGATCCCAGAGTAATAACCTGTTTGACTTGATCAGCAATTTTGGAATCCTGTAGGGCAGCTAAAGATGTCAATCCGCCTAAAGAATGCGCGACAATCTGTACTTCTGGTGACGGCACTTTGGAGATTCTCTTGCGTAGGTCTCTGGCTAACTCTGGCAAAGGTGCAAAATTTTTCTGCTCTGGCGCTAGATAAACCGGCCAGCCTCTTCGCTCTAGGAATTTTTTCAGCGGACGCAAGGAACGGCCACTAGCGTAAATTCCAGCTACCAAGACTACTGGCATCCGGGATGAATTGATTGTCTTGAAATTTTTGGGCTTAAGCCGCGTAAAATACTCGAGGCGCCAAAAATGTATTCGGCTGAGTGAGCCGCGAAAAATTTTTTTCAGCGTTTCCATTTGATCGAGCAGCCCATTGAAGGATTCTGTTCTTCTCGGGGAATAGTTTCTCCGGTTAGGATTTTTTCAAGTGCCTGTTTTAATTCCTGCTCAGTAACCTGATCAGGCTCTTTCCAGTTGTCGTCGATGCGTCCGTGGTAGGCCAGTTTGCGTTCGGAATCGAACACGAAAATGTCTGGCGTACAGACGGCGTGATAGCGTGTGGCAACCTCCTGAGATTCATCGCGCAGATAGGTGAATTTAACCGGTAGATCTTGCATCTTTCCAAAAGAATCATCCGGATAATCTGTCGCATCATTCGAGTTGATCCCGACGAAAGCTACTCCCCGACTGGAGAACTCCTCCGCTAAGGCATTCAGGCGCTCTAGCACCGCAAGTACATAAGGGCAGTGGTTGCACATAAAAATAATGACGAGAACTTTTGCCTCCTGGAAACTTTCTAGGGAGTAATTTTTCCCGTCTGTTGCAGGTAAATCGAAGTTTGGCGCCTGGGTGTTTTCCAAACCCTTGACGCTTTCGGTCAGAATCATAATGAAAAGGTTAGTCTAAAAAGTTACGGACGCGCTCGCCGATACTGAGGCCTTCGTATTTAACTTTTTTGGCGATGTACATGATTGGCGTGTCGAGAATCGCAATCACCACTTTGATAATCAAGGTGAAAGCTACAACCTGCCAAAAGGCCTCAGCCGGCACGAAACCAGCGAAGTGCGGACTTTGAAAAAATGGAACTGCCAAGAGACCAGCTGCTGTGAAGAAGATCGAGTCACCGGTCTGGGAAAGGATCGTCGAGAGATTGTTGCGCAGCCAGAGCCAGCGTCCATTGGTAAGTCGTTTCAGCAAATCATAAACCCAGACATCGAAAGTTTGGAAAATCAGGTAGCTGACTAGGCTAGCTACAACAATTCGGAAAGTCGGTGAGAAAATTACTTCAAAAGAGGCCTGAGCAATATCGAAGTCATTTGCTTGAAAAGCCGTAGTTAAGCTGGAGGTTACTAACATAAACACGCCTGCGCCGAAGCCAGCCCAGACGGCGCGTTGGGCAAATTTCTTGCCGTAAAACTCGTTCAAGAGATCCGTCGCAAGGAAAATCCCGCCGTAGAGCACATTGCCTCCGGTGATCGCCAAACCGAAAAGGTCGAACTGTTTAACTACAAAAATATTCATCAGGCCAACTTCGAGCATAACTAAGCCAAAGAGGTAACCTCGGCCTAGCCGGAAAGCCAACAGCGTCGTCACTAAGACGAAAATTAGAAAACCGCAGAAAAGTAGTTCGTTCGACATCCCGGAGATTTTACGGAATTCAGTTCAACTCGTAAAATCAAATAGTAGTGAATTCACAAATTGTCTCCATTCTCGCTAATACGATTGATCTCTTTTTCCGAGCACTATCTTTCCTGATCATTATCCGTATATTGATGAGCTGGTTTGCACCCCGATCACGCGGACAAATCGCTTTTTTTGTTCTATCGGCTACTGAGCCAATCTTGCGCTTCTTTCGGAGATTACCGCTACGCATTGGTATGCTGGACCTCTCTCCGCTTGTAGCGATAATTGCGATAGATCTGGCCCGCACCTTCCTATTACGCTTACTTTTCGTAATTTTTTAAAAGGGTAAGATTTTGGGGGGTAATCCGCTTTCGTAGCGGATGGATTTTATTTTGGCGCCGCGCTGATTCAAAGAGTCTCGGACTATTGTTTCGGCTAGGCGCATTTCAGCAGCAATTGAGGAATTTGCTACCGCAACGTGCAGAATACTGTTTTTGAGGAATTTCACTACGAACTTTCCTGAAATCTGGGGGAGCTCAGCTAGGAATAGTTTTTCAGCTACTGAACAAATTTCCGCCGCGGAGAATTTTGCCGCCATTTTTTTCTCGGCCAGCACTTTCCGCAGAACGTTTTTGATTGGTTCGAATGTCATACGAGTTGCTAGTTTCTAGTTACTAGTTGCGAGTTTCCAGCAACCAGCTTAATAAATTCACCAACGGCGCGCCTTTCCGGGACTGATTTTAGGAACCTACCCTTCGCATAGATCGCAAATATTTTCCGGCCGCCGACGAGCGCAAAATCCGCGTCGCGGGCTTCCCCCGGACCGTTCACAATGCAGCCCATTACAGCTATTTTTAAGGGTTTTTTGATATTAGCGACAGCCTTTTCAACTTTCTCTACGAGCGGAATCAGATCGACCTCTGTGCGCCCGCAGGTCGGACAACTCACGACTTCGACACCTTGGCGTAGTTTTAGCATTTTTAATAAATCTAGAGCTGCCACAACTTCCGCTACTGGATCAGCCGTCAAGGAAATCCGGATCGTGTCTCCGATGCCGTCGGCGAGGAGGCTGCCGAGCGCGACTGCAGACTTCAGAGTTCCCCGCTGGAGTGAACCGGCCTCAGTAACACCGAGGTGCAGCGGGTAATTTAATTTTTTAGCCAAAATCCGATTGGCGGCAAGCGTCGTCCGGATATCCGAACTTTTGACTGAGACTACTAGATTTTTGTAGCCCAGTTTCTCAATCTTACGTACATTTTGCAGAGCCGAATTAGCTAATTTTTCAGCGGTATTTTTGCCGCGGATTTTTTCTAACGAGCCAGAATTCACTCCGACACGAATGGGGATTTTCTTCCGCCGACAAGCCTTCGTGACTTCCGCCAATTTATCCGCTGGAAAATTCCCCGGATTAATCCGAATCTTATCAACTCCCGACTCGATTGCCCCAAGTGCTAAATCTGCTGAGAAATGGATATCAGCTACGAGCGGAACTTTTGGGAAACGCTGACGTAATTTACCCAGAACGGGTAAAGATTCTTTATCAGGAACCGCTATCCGAATAATCTCACAGCCAGCTTGCAACAGCTGCTGAATTTGCCGGGCAGATTTTTGAAAATCATGCGGATCGGTATTCAGCATCGATTGAATCGCAACGGGATTGCCGCCGCCGATTTTGATCCGACCGATTTGGATTACTTTAGTTAACATTTAATGAAATTTTTAATTTTTAAATTTTTACAATTTTATAAATAAATCTTAAATCTAAATTTTTAAATTTGCTTAGAATTACGTGAAATTTTGGCAAAAATGAGCACTAACTCGTGAGCTTCCTGCCAAAACTTTTTGCATGGCTCGCTTTTCTCAGGGTTGCTACGAGTCAGCATTCTCAGCCAGTGTTTGCTTTCGTTAGCCTCTTTTTGAGAAATTCTAATTTTATTTATAAAGTCTTTTTTGGAACTTGCTTGATTCGCTTCCATATAGTTTGCGCCGACCGAAGTGGCACTTTTAACCAGCTGCACGATAATTGGTTTATTTATTAGGTCTATTTTTACGGTCTTAACGAAATCAACAATACATTCACCAAATTTTCCAACCCGCTCTTCCAAATCATATTTCATTTAGAAATTAAAAATTAAAACTTATTTAAAAAATTACAAAATTAAAAATTCAAAAATTCCTCTGATATTTTAGCTTCGAAAGTGTAATTCAAAATCCTCAGTTCCGTAGCGTGCAAAAACATTCTGGATCCAATGCTCGCCGCTTGCTCTGAGCGAGTCCGCCGCGGCGGACGAGTCGAAGGGTAAAGATCATCTCCTACTACCGGTAAGCCAATCTCTGCCAGGTGCGCGCGAATCTGGTGTGTCCGGCCGGTCGTGATTTCGACGTCGAGCAAGGTGCGGCCTTTAAATTTTTTAATAACTTTCCACTTGGTCTCGGCCGCCAAGCCTTTTTCGGCAACTTCCATCTTTACCCCAACTTTTTTCAAGGGAAAGTTGATTTGGCCACTATCTGTTTTGGGAGTTCCCTCGACTAGTGCGAAGTACTTTTTGAAAACCTTCCGCTCCCGAAAGGCATTTTCTAATTTCCTGGCAGTCGCCGAATTTTTGGCAAATACGATCACACCACTAGTACCACGGTCCAAGCGGTGAACTACGGTAAGCTTTAAATTTAGCAATTTTTCCGCGCAACTCCTCAGATCATCTCCGCGAGTGCCGACTCCAGTATGAGTCGTGATTCCCGCCCGTTTCACGAAGGCGATCACATCTTTATCTTCGAAGATAATTTGATTGCCAGTCAGATCGAAGAAATATTTGCGTGGATCAGGTAAATAAACCTCAAGCGCCGATCCAGCCGTGAGTTTGTCTCCCGACTTTTGGGCAACTTTACCTAATTTGATCTCCTTCTTACGAAATAATTTTTGTAGGAAAGTTCGCTTCAAAAAAGGCAGTATTTCAGCTACGAACTTTTCAGCCCGAATTTCGCGATTGGTTTTGAGTTCCAATTTCACTTTTTCATTTTAATTCAAAAATCTGTCGAACACTTCCTGGAAAATATGCAATTTCAAAAATAAACTTAAAAAATGTATTATTTAGAAAACTTTTTCTGTGATTTTTAAACCCAAAACCATGAGAAAAGCGTTGACAATAGGGCTAGCTATAGCTGCTCTCTGCGCAGTGGGCTATTTCGCTTTCTACCTGCAGGGCTGGGAAACTTATGAAAACACCAGCTACGGGTTCAGGGTGCAGTATCCGGGTAATTGGAACTTGGGAGAAGCAGACGAGAATAATTCCGGACAAGCATTTAATTCACCAGACCAAAAGGCGTATTGCTACGCTTATGGATTTCCCAATGCCTTACTAAACACTAATGGTGAACCGCAAACATTGGAAGAATTTATCGACTGGCTTATCGAAAATTTGCATACAAAACTTCTCAAGAAAGAAGCCGTAGCACTAGGTGACAGAACCGCTACCCATTATTTGGCTGAAGAAGAAGATGGAATCCGCGAGGCTGTGTACGCGCTGAATGATGAAATTGGCTGGGGGCTTTTTTGCACCTATGCCGATTCAAAAAGCCAGGAAAAATATCAAGATATATTTGCCAATATGAAAGATAGTTTCCGTATAAGTGACTTGAGTGAGGTTGCCACTAGCTCGATGGAAAATTGTGAGATTTTGTTAGATGGCTCTAGCGAGCCACTCAGAGATTTCGTATCTCTGACCGATACTGATTATCCTGAAGTTACTGTGACGAGCAGAAATGCTTGGGATCGGAGTCGCCTGCCTGCTGAGATAACCCGACTCGAAGACGATGCCTACAGCTGTCTGCCCTTGCCAGTAGAATTTGCTGAAGCCGATGATAGTAGTGCTGAGCCTGCCGTTACCAAAGTAGAGTGGCAATGTGAGCTTAGATATCAGAATTGGAAATATTTGCCCGAAGATAGCGTCGAATTAACTTCGTATGAAGGTGAAGGCTTCAAGTGCACACGACAAGCCTGCACTACGGCAAGCGGAAAAAACCAGTCTGTTTGGTTGTGCACGAAATAATTCTAACTGGTTTGGCCAGCCAGACGAAGCTCCGAAGGAGCGTAGTCTGGCTGGGGTGGAGGTCAACTACGCTAAAGCTTCGTTGACTGAAGGATTCTTTTATAGAGTACAGCTTTTCCAGACCCAGTTTTGAAATATTTTTCCAAACTGGCAGCCTGCCGCTTAGTGGGCAGACAAATGTACCCTATTAAGGAAAATGGAATATAAGGTTTACTAGAAAAAACATTACCAGCATTATGTTTAGCCAATCTTTCTTTAAGATTATTAGTTATGCCAATATATAAAAAATCAGATTTTTGGCTACGAATAAAATAAACATACCACATAATTGATATTTTACTTTGCAAGCTGATTGAAATTAGAGCCTTAATTAAGCTTTAATGAAGATTATTTCATCATCCGAAGTTCTCCGTAGTAGGTTGGTTTACCATCCGAAGTTCGCCGTGGCGAACGTAGGATGGCTGGGGTGGAGGCTGACTACGCTAAAGCTTCGTCAGCTAAAGGATTCCCAATATTCTTTTATCATCCGAAATTTCATCGTAGTAGGTTGGTTTACCATCCGAAGTTCGCCGTGGCGAACGTAGGATGGCTGGGGTGGAGGGATTCGAACCCCCGAATGGCGGATCCAGAATCCGCTGCCTTACCACTTGGCGACACCCCAATATTCTAGTGCTTAGAGCGCGAAGAGTTTACTTTTTCAGCGAGAAATTGCCAAGATTTAGATTCGCGAAATCTCCTCCTCAATTTTCTGCCTCATCCTAAGCCAAAATCCATTTCGCGGGCCTGTTTTTACTTTGCTGTCTGTGGATAGAGAAAATCAAGGAACTCCTCAACTGGCGCCTGTGGTTCATGATTGGCTAATCCCGGACGTTCATTAGCCTCGATAATGCAGTATTTATTCTTTTTCGGTGAATCTATGATCAGATCAAGGCCGACTACTGGAATATCCAGAACTCGAGCCGCCCGCTCAGCAACTTTTTTAAGATGCGGATGTAATTCTGGCGTCACATCGTGCATGGTTCCTCCAGTGTGCAGATTGGCCGTTCGGCGCACTTGTAAGCGTTTGCCCTTGGCGAGAGTGTCGGCCAATTTGAATCCGGCCTGCCTGACACAGCGCTTGGTTTCATCATCTATGGGAATTTTACTGGCCCCTTGAGTGGAGGCAGAACGGCGGCGGCTTTGCTTTTGGATCAGTTGGCGAATCGTGTGCTGGCCTGTGCCAATTATTTCGGCGGGTTGGCGAATCGCGGCAGCAACGACTTTAAAATTAATCAGCACAATCCTCAGATCTTGACCTTTGCGAAATTCCTCAAGCAGCACGCGACATTTAGCTTTTTGTAAAAATGCAACTGCATTTTGCAAATTTTTATCTGTACGGATATCCGCACTAACTCCAAAACCCTGCTCTCCACGGCTCGGCTTCACTACGACTTTTTTATGTTTGGCTAGAAAAGCAGAATTTTTCTCCGGATCATGGCCTGAAATTTGTACTGGAACATTAAAATTTGCTTTAGCCAAAATTCGATGGCTGATCTGTTTGTCCTGGCAGCGCTGGACCGCAATCGCGTTACTCAACTCAGTCAAGGATTCGTAGCAGGCTATCGCTCGACCGCCAAAATTCAACTTCAGCGACATACCCGGTTGTTCGGTGGTAGCTTTGGCGGAGATTCCTCGACGTACGGCGGCGTCGACAATTATCTGGGCATAAGATGTCAGGGAGTTCCTTGAAAAGTTCTTCTGCGTAAATAGATGTTCATTAATAGCATTTTTACGCTTCACGCAAAAAACTGGCACTCGCTCGAAACCGACCTTTTCGTAAAGTCGGATAGCCTGCTTATTATCATGCATGACCGAAATATCGAGGTAATTGCGGCCCTGAGCCCGAAAGTAATCGATAACATGCCGTGTTAGTGCGAGTCCGACACCAGGCAGGCCAGCTTGTGGATCGACCGCAAGTGCCCAAAGGCTAGTTCCGTTTTCTGGGTCTCGAAAAGCCGCAAAATGATCAATTCCGATAGCCACCCCCAAAATCTCGCCGGTTTTCTCCTCGCCGGCCAGAAACAGAATCGCATCCTTGGATTTTTTGAGCCTATCGTAAAAACCTTTTCGGAGCGGCAGCATTCCACGCGTAGCGTAGATTTTATTGGCTGCTAAGATGTCTTTTTTTTGGCTCGCCTTGCGAATAAAAATTCCTTTGGAATCCTGCCCGTTCTTTAGGTTTTTGTGAAACCAAAAACGAAAAGCATGCGAGGGGTCCAGAAAAACCTCTTGGGGAGCCAGTCCAATCAAAACGTGTGGATTCCGCACGTAAAAAGCGATATCACGCTCCCCTGCTTTTTCTCTTTGTAATTCAGCTAATAGGTTTTCGTTATTTTCAAAAGTTTGCCCAAAGATCAGCCTACCCCAGCCACAATCAATAACTTTATTTTTACATATCCCAGAGTTTTTTTCGGCTAACTCCCAGTTCTTGAGAGAAAGTGAACGAATTGACTTCAGGCGCTCGCCGAGATTCTTCTGTTTGGACATTACGCTAAAAAACTCCACAAAAAAATGGCTTCACTGTCTGGAATTTAGCCTTGAAACTAGCCGACGTCAAAATGAGCTCTTGATTTTTACTCGTATTTTTGCTAAAATGTGGTGATTTAAATACTAAAAATGCAAAAAACAAAAATTCTCTCAGCCGTAGCGGCAATCGCACTTATGCTCGGGCTAACCCTACCTTCAGCTCTAGCTGCTAACGAATATCTACCAGATGTCGAAAATGTAGCTGCTGAAGTCGTTACTGATGGCATCCAAATCACTTGGGATGCTGTTGCTGGTGCCGACCAATATACCCTTTATTATGGTACCGAAAGCATTTCAGTAGATGGAGCTAGCTATGAGAATAGCTTAATCCTGGGTGAGGTCGTTGAGCACACAGTTACAGATCTCGATCCCGCTACGACCTATTACTTTGCTGTTGCAGCTGATGATTCTACCGGTACTTATCTCGGTAGCTTCAATTACTCTGAAGAAGTTTCTGCAACTACCCTGGAAACTGAGATCCTAGTTGATCCAGCTGCAGAAGATGAGCCTGTTGTCGATCCGGCCGCCGAAAATCCGACCATCGAGCCTGAACCCGAGGAGGAAGTTATTAGCGAACCAGAGGTTGACCCTGTCGAAGAACTAGTTGGCGGAGAGCTTTATCCGGCGGCTGAAGAGCCTAGCGCACCACCAGAAAATCTACCTAAATCTGGACCGGCCACGGCGGTCGCCATGCTGATGAGTGGTACCGGAGCATACTTCTGGCGCAAGTATCGTAAGTAATTCAAAGGCCTAAAGTTGATAAGCAAAAAGACCCTCAACCGAGGGTCTTTCTTTATTTACAAGTTTAATGCTGCGTTTTACTCACCCGGGAAATAACCTTCGACGAATTTCTTACAGGCAGCTATGTTTTCCAGTACGCGTGTCTCACTGCCAACACCAAGCGACTTGGGATTAAATTTCAAAGTCAAGATTCCATCGAATTTATCACGCGCTAGGTGGATCAAAAAACTCTCTAGCGGAACACTGCCATTGGTAAGCAGTGTGTGATTCATTTCGTGGCGTGAGTTAGCTAGATGAATCTGGCGGATTTTAGGTTTCAGGATGGAATAAATTTCCAGTAAAGGCTCACTACGGCTAGCGACATTGCTGGTATCGAAGACTAAGTCGTCGAATTTTTTAAGCTCGTAAGGGTCATTAAAGGCGTATTTAGGAATAATGCCAAACATAGTCTCCGAGGGCGGATTAACTAAGGCGACTTTAATATCCGATTTTTTCTGGAGACTGGGCAGTTCTTCCTGAACCCATTTTTTGTAACGGACATTGAAAATATCCGGAGCTGCAAAAGAAACCAACCTGACCCCAAGCTTTTTGGCTAAATCAAGCGCTCGCTTAGCTTTATCGATATTCATTGCAATCCTGGCCGGAACCGAAAGTGCCACAATTGGAAGTTCGTATTCAGCACTAAGTTTCTTGAGATAATCTGGATTTTGAGTATCGAGATCACTACGACGAATAGTTACGTCAATACCATCCAGACCAGCTTTCTTGGCAAGCTCGAAAGCGTGGTGGAGGCCATAGCCCGCAAAACTATCGGTTGTGATTGAAAGCATTTTTTAGTTTTTAATTCGTATTATTTTAGCAAAAAATAGCCTTTATTTCAAGTTTCGGATGAATTTAGCGATTCTCTCAAAGGCTGTTTCGAGCTCTCCTAGGTTAGTCGCGTAAGAAATTCTGACATAGTCGCTGAACTTATCACCAAAAGCTGATCCAGGGACTACAGCAACACGCTCCTCTTTCAGCAATTTCAGTGCAAATTCATCACCAGAGAGACCAGTACGGCGCGCCACATTCGGGAAGACATAAAAAGCCCCGGCTGGTTTTTTGACTGTAATCCTCATTTTATTAAGCTCTCGAAGGCAAAAATCGCGGCGCATTTTGTACTCGGTGCGCATTTTTTCAACCTCTGCCGAGCAGCTTTCTAGTGCTTCTACGGCAGCGATTTGAGAAATAGAGTTCGCACAAAGTGCCGAATACTGGTGGATTTTATTCGCCGCGGCAGTGAGCTTTTCCGGAGCAAGCAGATAACCTAGACGCAGCCCAGTCATCGCAAAAGCCTTCGAAAATCCAGACAGAGTGGCAGTCCGCTCTTTCATCTTTGGCAAGCTGGCAAAAGCGGTGTGCGATCCATCGTAAGTAAGTTCGGCGTAAATCTCATCGGAAATCGCGAGCAAATTATGCTGTTCAATAACTCGAGCTATTTGCCTCAATTCAGCTTTGGTAAAAGTCGATCCGGTTGGATTGGACGGATAGCCGAAAACCAAGGCTACTGTTTTGGGTGAAATTTTTCTCTTAATTTCAGAAATTTTCTCAACAAAAACCGGTTTTCCGCCTGCAAGTTCCACAAGCGGAGCGTACATCACATAGCTTGGCGCAAAGAGGACCACTTCGTCACCGGGATTCAGAACCGAGCGCACAACAATATCAAAAATTTCGCTAACACCATTACCAACAAGAATTTCTTTGTCTGGTGAATAACTCACCCCGAAACGTTTAGTGAAATACTTCGCGATAGCTGCTCTCAGCTCGCTAGAACCACGGTTGGCTGAGTAATGTGTCGCCCCAGATTCCAGCGCCGCAATTGCCGCTTCACGCACTGCCCAAGGCGTATCGAAATCAGGCTCACCTACTGAAAGTGAAATTACGTCAGGATTCTCAGCAACAATTTCAAAAAACTTCCGAATACCGGAAGGCGGCAGACCTTCGAGAATTTTGTTTGTTGGAATTTTCACGCCGAAACTTTAATGCGTTTATCACCAGACTTCTCGCCAAAAACCAGTCCGTCTTCCTTATATTTTTTCAGTAAAAAGTGGGTCGTTGTACCAATTACATTATCGAGCACAGCGACCTTCTTGTTTACGAAGTTAGCGACATCTGCGAGTGACTTGCCGCGCACTAGTAGGTTTAGGTCGTGGCTGCCTGAGATTAGAAAAACGTTTATAACTTCAGGAAAACGGGCGATACGCTCCCCAACCTCATCGAATCCCCGCCCGCGTTGAGTCGTTACCCGAACTTCAACCATCGCCGTGATTCCATCTTTACCGTTGGAATTTAAAACGGTTGAAAATCCAACAATCTCGCCCGATTTTAGTAACTTCTGGATTTCCACCTCAACTTTTTTGGCAGTCGTGCCAAGAATCTTAGCCAGTGAGGCTATCGCAATACGTGGATTTTTTGTCAGTAAAGCCAGTAGTTTTTGCTTCATTTTAAGGGAATTAAAACAATGTTATTTTACATTTTTTACCGAGAAACTTAAAATCCCGGGGTTACCACCGTAGCTTCCGCCTTCGTCCGCCACGGCGAACTACGGCGGACAAGCAGCCCCAACATCATGCCGCCGTAGCTTACCCCTTCGGGGCACAGGCAGCCACTAAAGTAATCCCTTCGTAAGTGAAAGGTCGTCCCGCCAAGCGGGACCGGTGGCTCCAGAGAGTTATCACCAATTACATTTTGCCACCGTAGCTCAGTTGGTAGAGCAATCCCTTCGTAAGGGAGAGGTCGGCGGTTCGAATCCGCCCGGTGGCTCCAGCCTTCGTTCGCTACGGCGAACTACGGCTAGCAGGCCACTCTCCCTGGCGGATGAGAGCCACTTTTTTAGTAAAAATTAGGGCCAAATCAGCCCATTTTTTGCCTGAAAAAATTTAATCAAAATTTCATCTTTAAACTAGATTTTTACTTTTGAAAAGGGTACAATTATCCCCTTCAGTATCGGTAAAAATGTCTCTCCGTTAATTTCATATTTAATGAAAATTCTCGTAGCTGACGCCGATGCAAAATTAAACCAACTCGTCTGCTCTGCATTGCGCGAGGTGGGCTACTCTCCTGATACCGCCTTCACTTTTTCGGAGACCCGCAAAAAACTTTCCAGCAAACGTTATGACCTAGCACTCATCGAATGGATGTTTGACGAAGGCGCTGAAAAAGCTGTCAACTTGCTCCGGGAAATCTCCGAACGGAAGAAAATTCCAACTCTGATTGTCAGCCGCCGCAGCGCCTTGGCCGATCGTGTCAACGGCCTTTCGGCTGGCGCAGACGATTACCTCACTAAACCATTTTATTTACCGGAATTACTAGCACGAGTATCCGCCCTACTACGCCGCCCCCGTAAAATTTCATCGCGGAAATTCTGCATTGGGCCCCTAACCTTCGATCCAAACTCATTTGAACTAACTTGTAAGGGTGTGAAGATTCCGCTCCGGCGAAAAGAATTCCAGCTCTTGTTTGCCTTGGCTGAGGCTGACGGAGAGACTTTGAGCCGGGATATTCTCGCCCAATTAATCTGGGGAGAAGAAGACGGGATCGTTTCAAACGCTATCGATGTACACGTCAAAAGCCTGCGGGGGCATCTCGGCAAGAGGCTCCAAAACTTGATTGAAACTGTCCGGGGAGTCGGCTACCGCTTCAAAAACGATTTTGCCGAACAGTTTTAATTTTCACTAAACCGCAAAATAAATTCACGGGAAAATCGGCCCTTATTAAATCTCCGGCAACAATCCCGGCAAGCGACTTTTTTTGTGCTGCGCCTAAAAACGGGAAACTCTCTTTGGCAGTTTGGACACACCGCGGCGAATTTCGATTTTGGAATCACGACCTCGGTTTCGCGAAATCGGGCTTTGGGCTTACCTCCAATTTCCGCAATTTTATCTTTCCAAATCGAATCGTGATTATGCCGCGGGCCGACAAGCGCGTGCGCAATCTCATGCAGCAGGGTATCGCGAACTTTTGCCGGCGAATT
Source organism: Candidatus Peribacteraceae bacterium (assembly GCA_021734705.1). Taxonomy (GTDB): domain Bacteria; phylum Patescibacteriota; class Gracilibacteria; order JAHISY01; family JAHISY01; genus JAHISY01. The sequence continues at coordinate 19,246 of JAIPIJ010000001.1, read as the reverse complement.
CAGCTCGGCCAAAACCTTCGAAAGCGAGATCGTTTTTGTTGCGAAATTACAGCAGCCAAAACGCCGGCGGGCGCGGTCAAAGCGAAAATTCCAGCCAGATAACCCGTAATGCCCTAGAAGCTGCCTGGCGAGAGTTGCCGTGGTGGCTAAATTCATATTTATATTTTAGCAATTTGGATTTGCATTTAGCAAAAATAAATACTACAATATTACGTGTTATCGTCGTAATTTAGTAGTATTATGAATTTCCAGAACTTAGCCGTAATCGTAGGTAAAAAGCAAAAAACTGTTGAGGTTTTCTTTTCGCGCAAGCAACTTTCGATCAAGCGGGATGCCGATATCCGTGAATATTTGACTAAAGTTTTCACTCAAAAACGCTGGCGGACATCCGATTATTCCGCTCCCCATCTGCGGCCTTATCATTTTCGCAAAATGGATGAGACCGTTGCCGCTAGTGTAGCGCGGAAATTCTCACCAGTCAGTTTCTGGGATCGTAATCCCGAGGCACTCACTAAACACGAATTTATCCAGCGCGTCGTACGCTACGGTGTTTTTGAGGACCTAGCTAAACTAAAGAAATATTTCACGCCAGGAGAAATTCGCAGTGTGTATCCTGATCAATTTGCCATGATTCAAGACTTCAATCATCCTATCTCCACAGATGTTAGATAAAATCACAGATCGTTACCTACCAGTTATCAGTTATTTCTGTGAGCAGCACCCCGATTTTATTTTGGTCGGTGGCACAGCTTTGGCGCTCCAAAAAAGCCGCCGCATTTCGGTTGATTTTGACCTATTCACGATGAGTGAATTTGAGCCAGAAGTCTTGAGGCGAGATTTGGCGGCAGCACATAGGGAGATCACGGCAGGATTCGACAAGATTCCTGCGCTCCTGCTTATCGGTGAGCAGGACGATCAACTACATTTTGCAGTCGGTAAAGAGGGTTTAAAAATTACTTTGCTTAAATTCCCTTATAAGATTGAATCTGAGAAAAAATATCGACACATCCCTCTGGCTACGCTTGAATCGATATTTGCAATGAAACTGATTGCGATTCGCAGGCGTGTAGACTACAAAGACTACTACGACATCGCGACTCTATTGGAAAAATTTGATTTGCGGCAAGCTCGACGATTTTTCAACAAGCTGACTGCTCCGGAAAAAATAGATTTCAAGATTATCTTGAAGCAATTAGCCAGTGTAAGGCTACTGGATGCAGGGGTCGAAAAATCACTACGCGGAGCCAAATTAACTCGCAAACAAGTTGTCACCAGAATTGAAAATGCCATCAAGGCAATCGTCTGACACACTCACCCATTCTCGATTTCGGTGATCGGCTTGTCGGTAAATAGGTAATCTTTGAGCTCGTGTTCGAATTCCGGATCAGCGCGCCGAATCCATTCGACCAACATCGAGGCGTGCTCTTTCTCCTCTTTGGCGTTGTGGCGCAGGATTTTTTCCAGCGACTCGTCTTCGGTCGCATCTGCCCGCTGGTTGTACCAGTCGATCGCTTCGAGCTCTTCTTTGAGAGAATCAATCGCGCGTTTGAGGTCTAGTGTTTTTTTAGTCAGTTTTTGGCGGTCTTCGTGAATCATTTTTAATAAAAGTTAAATTATAAATTTAAGATCCGAGCAGCAGCCTCAGCACAGTTTCCCGGATCGAGAATAGTTAGAACCGGCGTACCACTTGGCATCTGCAGCGTAGAGTGGATATTTACCAAATAATCATCTTTGTCTTTGAAAGGCGGACAGGCGAGTACGGGTTTGCTGGAATTCGCCGCGACCACTCCTGAGAGCGCGTTGCTACGTCCAGCGATTGTGATGAAGACGACTTTTTCATTGGCGAATTTCTCGACAATCTCGAGCACCTCGCGCGTCTTCTTGTGGGCCGAAGCGACCAAAGTCTCGTGTGGAATCTTCTGCGCATCAAGTGCCCCCGTAATTTTTTCGGCGTGAGCTTGATCAACTTCGGAGCCGAGAATGAGAACTGCTTTCATTGAGGAAAATTAGTGTGCGCTGATTTTAGCAAAAAAGTTTTGTTTCATAGTCCAGCAGAGTTGGCAGCAGCAATCGGAGCAGCGACCGGCCTTGAAATTAACTTGGAGTCCCTTAAGGTTAACCGAGCCGGAGATTTAGATAGTTTAGCTAGATTAATTCTTGTTTCGGCTAAGACTGCCCAAGATATAAGTAGGGTTGTTTCGGAATAAACCATTCTTAAAACTCTTGCGGAAAAAGCTAACGAAAAATGCTGATATTATTTTGAGCAAAAAATGCCTGAAATTTCAGAGAATAACGCAACCATTCTATCCAAAAAAGAACTTCGGGAAATTATTTCCAGTATTGGTAATTCAGTAAATATAAATTTTGAAAACGCTCTCGCAAAAATAGCAATCGCTAATCGCATCCTGTTTGCAAGACTTAAGCCGCAAAAAATTCAAAACATCTGGGACTAGCAACCCCTCGGGTTGAACTAATGAAGACAATGCAGAGATTTTCTATGTGCCACTAACCCCCTAAATCCCCCCTTGTCAGGGGGGATTTTCTATTTCTCCCCTGTTAAGGGGAGATGCCCGTAGGGCAGAGGGGTTAGCCTGCCCTATTAAGGGGAGATGCCTCGCTCCGAAGATGACTCTTCGGGGGCGGGGCTGAGGGGTTTTAAAACAACCCCTCGGGTTTAAGTGGCATGCTGTGCTAATTAAAATATCTCCCCAGATTCTTTCGAATTCTCTCTTTCACAGGCACGCCAATTTCAGGCAGCTCAAATTTCTGCCCAGTCACAGTTTCAAAAAGATTGATATATTTTTGAGAAAATTTCACCAGCACATCATCAGGGATTTCCGGGATCTCGTCTTTGTAAGGATCACAACGGGCTGCAATCCAAAGCCGTAGGAATTCTTTATCCAGACTCTCCGGTTCTTCGCCACGCTCGTGTTTAGCTTCGTACGTATCAGCGATCCAATAACGTGACGAGTCGGGTGTGTGAATCTCGTCAGCCAGCGTGATCACACCATGGTCATCGAGGCCGAATTCGTATTTCGTATCTACGAGGATTAAACCATTTTGCGCGGCGATTTCCTTGCCGCGGGCGAAAAGTGCCAGTGAAATGCGGGCTAATTCGTCCCATTGTTCATCGGTCACCAGTCCCCCCTCGATCAGGAATTCTGGAGCGACGGAAATATCATGCGTGCCATCATCCGGTTTGGTCGAAGGTGTCAGGATTGTTTCGGGTAGCTTAGAATTTTTCGAAAGACCGTCCGGTAATTCATTACCGCAAAATTCCCGCGAACCTTTGGAATAGGCCGTCCAGACGCTGGTGTCCGTCGAGCCAGTGAGGTAATCCCTAACAACAACTTCTACTGGCAGCATTTTGAGCTTGCGGCCGACGACGACATTCGGATCAGGATATTCAAGCGCGTGATTCGGGCAGATGTCAGCGGTTTTTTCGAACCAAAACTTGGCAGTCTGGGTTAACACCTGTCCCTTGAAAGGCACGGCTGCAAGAACTTTATCAAAGGCTGACTGGCGGTCGGTGGAAATTAGAATTCGCTTACCGTCGTCCAAATCATAGTTTTCTCGAACTTTGCCTTTGTAGTAATTCGGTAATTCGGGAAATTCGCACTCGGTCAGGACGAGTGGGATCTGTTGGCGGATTATTTCGGAGTCAAGCATGCGAGTTACGAGTTACTGGTTGCTAGCTACTAGTTGTTGGTTGGTGATTGCTGGTGTGGAGATTTTAGCAAATTGATTTTTATGAAAATATTTTTTAAAATTCGGAACTTTATTTTTTTAAAAAATGCCAAAAGGCGATCCTGAAACCACAAGATATTTCGGAGATTTTAGAAGACTAGGCCAAAAAGACTGTGACTATTTTGTCGCGGGCAAGTTAGCCGTGTTATTGCCTGAATGGCAAAGTATAATGTGGAAATTTATCAAGCCTGCCCGTAAAAAATTTCGTGACGCTGTTTCTGCAAGAGCTTTGGCTGAGCAGTAAAAAAAATTGTATTTACGATATTGATTTTGTAAAATAGCGCCGAACTCGAGTTTAAGATTCGGGTTATTTCCTACAACCTAGCACCCAGAACCTAAAACCTATTTTATGAATCTCAATCCCCAAAACTTCGCTGCGGCGATCAACCAACTTTGCGACGAGAAAAAAATCGACGCCGATTCGGTTTTCGAAGCAGTCGAAGAAGCGATCAAAGCAGCTTACCGCAAAGACTTCGGCAATCGTGACCAAAACCTCGAAGTCATCCTCGATCGCGAGAGCGGCAAAGCGAACGTCCTGCTCGTCAAAAAAATTGTCGAAAAAGTCGAGAATCCCCACGCGGAAATTTCCGTTGAGGATGCGCAACAGATCAAAAAAGGGCTCAAGGTCGGCGCGAAAATTAAAATTGATGTCACACCTTTCGACTACGGTAGGATCGCTTCCCAAAGCGCAAAACAAGTAATTATCCAAAAAATCCAAGAGGCCGAGCGTAAAGCTATTTATGAAGAATATTCTGATCGTGAGGATGAGCTCTTGAACGCCCTAGTCCACCGAGTGGATGGGCGCTTCATCCATCTAGAGCTTGACCGTACGACTGCGATCCTCGAGCCCCGTGACCAGATTCCACGCGAACGTTACCAGCAGGGTCAGCGGGTCAAAGTTTATCTGGAAAAAGTCGAGCTGACTCCGCGGGGTTCCATGCTCAAAGTTTCCCGAACACATCCGCGCCTGATCTTCCGCCTGATGGAATTGGAAATTCCGGAGGTTCGTAATGGTACAGTCGTCGTAAAAAATATCGCTCGCGAGGCAGGAATTCGCTGCAAAATCGTCGTCGACTCTACTGAAGCCAATGTCGATCCTGTCGGCGCCTGTGTCGGCCAAAAAGGCGTAAGGATTCAAAATATTACTGACGAAGTCAACGGCGAAAGAATTGATGTGATCGAATATTCCGATGATTTCGAAACGATGTTGAAAGAGGTGCTTTCCCCAGCCAAGCTAGATCACTTCGTGAAGCATGAAGACGAGAAACGCGTCGAAGTTTATGTTGCCGAAGATCAGCGGGCATTGGCGATCGGTAAAAACGGCCAAAATGTCCGCTTGGCCGGAGAGATTCTCGGCTGGGATATCGATGTTCTCAATACAGCTGAACTTTCTGGTGAAGTCGAAGTCGAAGCCTCAGAAAATCAAGACGACGGCAAAGATAAGAAAACTTCCAAGAAGGCTGAGGAGAAATCAGATGAACCTGCAGCAGAAGCTGAGAATAAAGAGCAGCCCGCAAAAGAAAAAGCCGATGAGACAGAAAAGCCTGAGAAGGAGGCTAAAAAATCTGAAGCTAAGAAAGCAAAAGAGCCTGAAGCAGAAGCCCAAACCGAGCAAGCTGCTGATAAAAAAGTAGAGGCCGACAAAACAGATGAGAAAAAAGAAGAAGTAATCTAAAATTAAACCGATGCCAAGAATTAATCTCAAAAGCGTCGTTTGGAAAGAGGGCAAATATTTTGTCGCTCTTTCGTTGAATACGAACGTATCTAGTTTTGGTAAGACGCGCAAAGAGGCGTTGGCAAGCTTGCAAGAGGCTCTCGAATTGTATTTTGAGGATAAATCTAATTTGAGCTTCAGCAAGATCGAACGTCCAAATATAGTTCAATCTTCGCTGCAATATGCCTAGCCCGATTCCTCTAAATCTACTACTTAAGGTTATTAAAAAAAATGGTTTTGCATTGATATCGCAAAAAGGCAGTCATGCAAAGTTCCGCAAAAGAGGTAATCCCCCGCTCACTACAATAGTCAAAATGAGCGAAAAGGAGATTCCATTTGGTACTTTTCGAGCGATTTTGCAGCAGACTAATTTAACCGAAAAAGACTTCAAAAAATGAAAGAGTTTGGTATTCTCGCCTACCCTGCCGGCCATTCCCTCTCTCCGGCAATGCATTCCGCGGCCTTCCGTGAGCTCGGTATCGAAGCTACTTACGATTTTTTTGAGATTCCACCAGAAGAGCTGGAAAGCTTCTTTCAAAATGAAGTTCGCACCGGAAAAATTGACGGGCTCTCGGTTTCGATTCCGCACAAGGTTGAAGTTATTAAATTTTTGGACGAGGTGACTGACGCCGCTAAAAAAATTGGTGCTATCAATACGGTTTATTGGCAGGACGAAAAATTGATGGGTGATAATACGGACTGGCTGGGTTTCCTAAACTCTTTTGAAGATCCAATTGAGACTAAAAAAGTCGTCGTACTGGGCGGCGGAGGAGCGGCCCGCGCTATCGTTTTTGCTCTATTGGAGCAAAATTGTGAAGTTACAGTAATCACCCGGGAAGCTTGGGAATATGAAGGTATTCAAAAAGATTTCGCGGTGGCGACAGACCTAATCACAAACCTAGATCAGCACAATCCGAACATCCTTATAAACGCGACACCTCTTGGTATGCAAGGCAAATTCGCAGGCCAGAGCTTTGTCGATCCAAAGTTTTTCGATAACCATAAGCCGCTAGTTTTTGATATCGTCTATAACCCCCGCGAAACTAAATTGCTTTCCGACGCGAAAAAATCCGGATGTAAAACAATTGAAGGCCTCCAAATGCTAGTTAATCAGGCTGTATATCAGTTCGAAAAATTTACCGGGAAACCGGTTACTTTTGAGACAATGTGGGAAGCGGCAGTGGCAGAATTGAATGGATAAAAAATTTGCAAAAATAAATCTAGACGAGTAAAATCCGCGCTACCGCCCGATTTCTTTTTCCGTTTTTTTATGGCAAAAACCCGTAAATTTATCATTCAGCCGAGTGACGAAGAGCTGAAGAAATTCCCCAAGAGCGCGCGGGAGTTGGTCGTAAAAGGCCGTCAGCAGCGTTTTGTCACGCACCAAGAAATCGAAGCGGCTCTGCCGCCAATTGAGGATAACCTAGAGTTGATCGAAGGTTTTGTAGGTATTTTGGAAGATCTCGGTGTTGAAATTGTCGACCAAAAGAAGGCAATCGATTGGCGCAAAAAGGCTCCGGCCAAAAAAGAGGAAGATGTTGTCGACGAAAAGGCGGCCAAACGGAAGGCTAAAAAGGAAAAGAAATTTACTGATCTGACTGAGATTTCCGGAGACTCAATCCGGATGTATCTTTCAGAAATTGGTCGAGTGCCCCTACTCTCTGCCCCGGAAGAAATCGAGCTTGCCAAACGCATCGCCAAAGGCGATCAAGGAGCTAAACAAAGTCTGGCTGAAGCGAATCTCCGTCTCGTCGTTTCAATTGCTAAGAAATATATCGGCCGCGGGCTTTCTTTCCTAGATCTCATTCAAGAAGGCTCTATCGGCCTTTTCCGCGCGGTTGAGAAATTCGATCCGTCCCGTGGATTTAAATTTTCGACTTACGCGACTTGGTGGATTCGCCAAGCGATCACCCGCGCTATTGCCGACCAGTCCCGCACCATCCGTATTCCGGTGCATATGGTCGAGACGATCAATAAACTTACCCACACTCAACGCCGCCTCGTCCAAGAGCTCGGCCGTGAGCCAACTGCGGAGGAGATTGCCGCGGAAATGGATCTGGAAGTCAAAAAGGTTCGCCACATTCTCAAGATTAGCCAAGACATTGTCTCACTCGAGGCTCCCGTGGGCGCTGAGGAAGATTCAAAATTGGAAGACTTTATCGAAGATGAACAATCCCTCGCACCGAACGACGCAGCCAATCGGCAGCTGATCAATGAAGCTATCGGAGATATGCTGCGTTTTCTCACCCCGCGTGAGCGCAAGATCGTCAAAATGCGCTTCGGTCTCGGCGACGGCATCGGCCACACACTCGAAGAAGTCGGCAAAGAGTTCGGCGTCACCCGTGAACGCATTCGCCAAATCGAAGCCAAAGTCCTACAGAAACTGAAAGACCATCCGGCTGCTAGTCGGATTAGAAATTTTTAGGCAGCTGCTTTATCTGCCGATTTTTCTCTATGCTCGATATTAATTACTTCTAGCACTGTTTCAGGATTTCCCTCCGGATCAACCCTTTCTTCATATCTAGTGTTTATTGCAATAATATCACCAATTTCAGCGCGTGTATCAGAGAAAATTTCTTTTATCCTGGTTCCGTTGGGAAAATCTAGCGGAGGACTAAATTCAATCTCAAATCCTGGCTGACCTTTAATTTTCTTGCACTCTGTAACACGACCGCCGTTAATTTTGACTTCAATTTTACCCATGTTAATTGTTTTAGAAGATCTTATCTTAAATAAAAAATTTTATCTGTCAACTATTTTTCTAGTAGATTTTTCTAGAAAGTCTTTTCCGACGACCAATCAATTCTGCTAAAATCGTCGTCTCTTGAACCCAAAGAAACTTTCTAGCGTCGTCGCCCCCCATTCGCTTGAAGCCGAGCGCGGAGTGCTTGGTAGCCTTTTGATAGATAAAGATGCAATGATTCGAATTGCGGATTTGGTGAAAGCGGATGACTTTTACGACCCGCGCCATAGCAAAGTTTTCGCTGCGATGAGCGAGCTTTTTTCCAGCCACTCACCCATCGATCTCCTCACGCTTTCCCAAAAACTGAAAGATAAAAAAATCCTGAAAGATATCGGCGGGCGCGGCTACCTGGCTGAGCTGACCGAAGAAACACCAACTGCCAGCCACATCCTAGAGTACGCCAAGATCGTCAAAGAAAAATCGACGCTACGCAAACTGCTCACATCCGGCCGAGAAATTTCCGGCTTAGCTCTCGCAGAAGACGGCGAGACCAACAGCCTGCTCGAGAAAGCTGAACAGAGCCTTTTTAAGGTTACCCAAAATTTAATCAAGGATAAGTTCATTTCAATCCGAGAAGTCCTGCAGTCCCGTTTCGACGAATTCGCAGAACTGCACGACGCCGAAGATAAAGATGTTATTCGTGGCATAGCGACAGATTTCCGCGGGCTGGACAACCTACTCTCCGGCTTGAAACCGGCGGATCTCGTTATTATCGCCGCCCGCCCGTCCATGGGTAAGACCGCGCTAGCGTTGAATATTTCCCAAAACGTCGCCTTGCGCGGCGGCAAGCGGGTGGGATTCCTCTCACTTGAAATGTCGAAAGAACAGCTCGTCGATAGGATGTTTGCTTCGCTCCTCGGGGTCGATTCTTGGCGGCTGCACAAAGGCAAACTGACCGACGAGGAGTTCGCTCGGATCGGCGGAGTGATGGATGAGCTCTCGAAGGCGAACTTCTTTATCGACGATTCCGTCGGATCTAGTGTGATGGAAGTCCGTGCCAAAGCTCGGCGCCTGCAGATGGAGAACGGGCTCGATCTGCTCATCGTCGACTATTTGCAATTAATGAGTTGCGAATCCAATGCTTGGGCGGGTAACCGAGTCCAGGAGATCGGTGAAATTTCCCGCAGCCTAAAATCCCTCGCCCGCGAGCTCAAGATTCCGATAATTGCTTTGTCACAGTTGTCCCGCGCTGTTGAAAACCGTCCCGGCAAAATCCCGCAACTCGCCGATCTACGTGAGTCCGGAGCGATCGAGCAAGATGCCGACATCGTGATGATGATGTACCGCGAGGATTACTACGAGGAAGATTCCAACCGTCCGGGAATGACTGATATCTTTATCCGTAAAAATCGTAATGGTCCAACCGGCCGGGCTGAGCTAATGTTCAAGAAAGAACAGATGCGCTTCTTCGACATTGAGAAAAAGAAAACCGGTAGCGCACCTGCTGCCGCACCAGAATTTGAGACAACAGCTATGCTGGATGACTTCTGATTTGGCGAAGCCAACCGAAGCTTTAGCGAAGGTTGGCAGGGCCAAGGGGAATCGAACCCCTGTTACCAGGATGAAAACCTGGCGTCCTAACCACTAGACGATGGCCCCACGAAGTTACTAGTTACTGGTTTCTAGTAATTAGTCTTCTTTATAGCTCCTTAAGGCTCTTTATCATCTTTAATAAGAGCCGCGTGATTTTAACGAAAGAAAGCTTTTCGCTCAAATTAGTTTCGCAAAATTATCTAAAATTTTCAATCCAGCCTCCCCGCTTTTCTCCGGGTGAAATTGTACTGCCCAAATTTTGTCGCGATTGAGCACTGCTGGGAAAGTTTCGCCGTGAGTCGTGGTTGCTTTCACAATTTCAGGATTCTTTGGTTTAGAAAAATAGGAGTGTACAAAGTAGAGCGGCGTACCAGATTTGATTCCCTCCATAATCTGTGGAGTCTTCGCCTGTCCTGCACGCCCTGAACCTGCTGAATGGGAGCTTGTCGAAGGAAAATCAACCGGATTCCAACCAATGTGTGGAACTTTAATATCAGCGCTAGAAAACTTCTCCACACTGCCCTTAAAAATCCCCAGACACTCGGCATTATCCTCAGCCGACTTTTCAAACAAAATTTGCAGGCCGAGACAGATACCCAAAAATGGTTTCTTGGGAATTTCCTCGCGCAAAACTTCTGTAAGTCCGACTTGGTCTAGCTCGCGCATGGCCGCACCTGCCGCACCTACACCCGGGACAATAATCGCATCTGCTGCACGAACTTTTTTCGGATCTTTGGTAACTTCGTTTTGAAGATTCAGGAAATCTAGCGCGCGTTTAACACTACGTAGGTTTCCGGCACAATAGTCGACGAGGGCGATCATGTTCTAGGCAGCTAAAGTGAATGATTAATCAGGAGTGATTTTAACCTAGATGCTGATTTCTGGTTACTGGTTACTGGTTTCTAGTAACTAGAATTATTAAATGTATTTCATCTTTCGTTGTTTTATAGTCCTTCAATTTATAGAATCAAAAATCTTTTAATAAAATTATGAGTAATTTTGAAAAACTGCTGGTGTGGCAAAAATCCATGGATCTAGTAATGGAGATTTATCGGGCAACCGAAAAATTTCCGGTGAGTGAAAAATTCGGGCTCACCTCTCAGATGCGTCGAGCTGCGGTTTCGATCCCGTCCAACATAGCCGAAGGCTGTGACAGAATCACAAAAAAAGATTTTTCTAATTTTTTAGTAATAGCTAAAAGCTCTGCTGGAGAACTAGAAACCCAAATTTTAATTGCCACAAACCTGAAATATTTAGTCCACCCCAAAAAAGATGAGCTGATCAAAAGAATGCTCACAGGACTCAGGAAGAAGGTTCTAGAAACTAGCAGCCAGAAACTAGCAACTCCCTAAATTTTTCCCTTCGTACTCGGCACACGCTTAAGATTCCGCTTATCCACTGCAACTGCCTCACGCAAAGCCCGAGCAAAGGCTTTGAAAAGTGCTTCGACCTGGTGGTGCGTGCTACGCGAGTTTTTCGTTTCGAGATAAACATTTGCGCGAGCGCCATTTGCAAAACCATCAAAGAAATCTTCGATTACGTTGGTTTCTAGTTCGCCGACCTTCTTCTCGCGAAACTTAACTTTGAAAACCAGCTTAGTGCGATTTGCGAAATCAATCGCAGCCAAGGCCAGCGCTTCATCCATCGGAAAAGCGAAGGCGCCATCACTCCCCGCGCGCATAATTCCACGCTTGTCTTTGAGCGCTTGAGCCACAGCTTCACCGAGCGCAATGCCAAGATCCTCGACTAAGTGATGCTGATCGACGTGCAGGTCTCCCACCGCCTTAATCTTGAGATTGATTGAAGCGTGCTTAGCTAAGCTTTCTAATATGTGATCGAGAAATCCGATGCCGGTCAGAACTTTGGCCTCACCTTGCCCATCTAAATTCAAAGCTATGGCGATCGCCGTCTCAAGGGTTTTTCGGGAAACTTTTGCCATTCGAGCCACGAAGTTATTTTAAAACTTTTCCAGATTTTTAGGAAATCTGCGTTGACAAGGTGCATTACCTTTTATAGGCTAAATCCTTATGCTCGAAAAAATTTCCGCCTTTACGTTTGAGGTTCAGAGATTACCCGAATTGATACGTTACAAAATGCGAAATTTATTTGGAATACCGCAGACTGATCCTAAAGCTTGTAATGAACTATCTAGGGCTGAAAATAGATTAAATAGATGCGCAGCGAGATTTAATGACTTACTTAAAAAACGCGAACTTAACTTAGGATTAGGGATAACTTATTCAGAACGCAGAATATCTCCCTGCGACATAATTGGAACAAAATTACTAACAGCTAAAATCGAATATTTAGACGCACTTAGCTGCTATAAAACAGCCAAAAAACTTTTTGGCAGGAACGGCCGTTTCCATCAGCGCACCAAGTTCCGACTTGGGAATAATCGACGAAGCAATTCTGCTCAAGATGGATAATTAATGGTGGGCAATGCGGGACTTGAACCTGCGACCTTTCCGATGTGAACGGAACGCTCTAACCAGCTGAGCTAATTGCCCATTTAGTATATAGTTTATAGTTATCAGTTTATAAAAAAACCTAGCCACTAGTAACCAGAAACTAGTAACCACCTACACAGCCATCGCCTCGCGCTCGACTCCCACACCAACCCACTTCACTGGCACACCTAAATATTTTTCGATGAATTTGATATAGTCCTGCGCATTCTTTGGCAGATCTGAAATCTTGCGCGCTGCAGAAGTATCCGCTTGCCAGCCTGGTAAAGTCTCGAAAACCGGTTCGATTTTCTTGTAATCCTCTACTGTCGCTGGCGGTCCTGAAATTTCCTCACCGTCCAGCAGATACTTCGTGCAAACTTGAATTTCTTCTAATTCATTTAGAACATCAAGTTTAGTCAGATTGATCGCAGTCGTTCCATTCAGCCGTGCGGCAAAGCGAGTTGCGACCAAATCCATCCAACCGCAACGACGCGGTCGGCCCGTAGTCGCGCCAAACTCTGCTCCAGTCTGGCGAATCTTTTCTCCCAATTCATTGTCGAGCTCCGTCGGGAATGGCCCAGCACCGACACGGGTCGTGTAGGCCTTGGCGACTCCGATTGATTCGAGATTTTGTGGGGCAATGCCTAGTCCTGAGAAGATATTCCCGGCAGTAGTCGTCGAACTGGTTACAAATGGGAAAGTCCCGAAATCGACGTCCAGCATCGAACCCTGTGCTCCCTCAGCCAGCACAGTCTTCCCATCCGCTATCGCCGCCTGCAGAATCTCGGAAGTATCGGCTATCATTCCCTCCAAGCGCTCGGCCAAATCGACGTAAAGTGTCAGCTCGCGCTCGACATCAAACTTAAACGGCATGCCCTCAAGCGCATTCACTTCTTCCAAGCGCGCGCGGAGTTTTTCGGCGAATTTTTCTGGATTAGCTAAATCGCCGAGCCGAATACTCTTGCGGTTCACCCGGTCAGAATAAGCCGGGCCGATCCCCCGTTTCGTAGTGCCAATTTTCTTGTCGCCAAGCTTGTTCTCTGCCAAGCCATCGAGTTCTTTGTGAAAATCGAAAAGGATAGTCGCCCGGTCAGAGACAAAAAGCCGATTAGTTAATTTCACGCCCAACTTCTCTAATTCCTCCATCTCCTCAATCAAAGTCGGCAAGTGCACGACGCAGCCGTTGCCAATCACGTTCTTCGTCTGCGGATGCAGCACGCCTGAAGGCAATTGGTGTAGCACGACTTTTTGGCCATCAACCACGATCGTGTGCCCAGCATTCGCTCCGCCGCCGAAGCGAGCGACGAACTGCATCTTGCCAGCGAGGATATCGACGAGCTTGCCTTTGCCCTCATCACCCCAGTTGAGGCCGAGAACAGCGGTTAGGGTATTTTTCATAACGGACAAGATTTTAGCACGGGTAAGGCTAGTTTGACTTATTGGTTTTACAGTTTTAAAATTATAATCTTTAATTTTTAAAAAATGTCAGAGCCTAAAATTTCAGTATATCCACCAAACGGCACAGAGTGTGTTATTTCATTTAAGCCCGATCGGAAGGAAACTTTTGGGATAAAAGTCAGAAAATTTGTGAGAGCGGCAATGAGATTTATGGTAAATAATTTACAAGGAGTGTCTCCTGAGCGATGTGCGGAAATAAGCAGTCATGATGATGCCGAACAATAAGCCGCCTCGAGATATAAGCACATTTAATATTTTTAAATGTCTGTGGATATCATAAATGCCGGACCGAAAGAGGTGATTGCTGCACTTAAAAACCAGCCAGGAACTGAAGTCCACGAAGAAAGACCGAGCCTTTTAGCACGATTGCGCGAGCGAGTTAGATATCTCATCTTGTATGTACGCGTTTGTGGACAACCTGAAGCAGCAGCAAAACTTTTTACGATACAGGATAATGGCGAACCCATCACTAGCGAAGTTTTGGCTGGTTTGCTGCTATCAAATCAAGGCCGTAGAGGCTTAGATCAAATATTGAAAAGAGGCTTACCGCCCAAGATTGGCAGTGATGAGAATGTTCCTAAGTTAGTCACTACAACAAGTGATGTTGACTACCCGCCAGAAATAGATGCTTAGATCGCAGAATCTTTGACCGGGTGGCACATTACCCAAAGTACTATCATCCGCCCAGTTTTTTGCAGAATATCGACAAGCTGGAGATTCTCTGCCGCTGAAGTTTTCCTAGTTATGTAAACCTGAAATACCGTTCGATTTTCCGAAGGGCCTATATCCTCCAAGCTGCGTTTTGTTATTTCACCCTGAATTTCAAGATCATTAAGTTTTCCAACAGCCTCCCTAATTTTATCCATCATTTGCGAGACCTCTAGCCCCCAGCAATGAATTTCTAGATATAGTTTTTGTTCCGTTTGATCCATGGTGAAAATTTACAAAATCTCCTTTTAGCGCATCAGGTGGCAGAATTCAAATTTAATTAAAAAAGAGAGCCGGTGGCGCAAGGGGTTTAATCCAAGCGCCACCGGAAAGGGTTGACGTTAATTTGTGCGGCCCCGCTTTCCCGCGGGGTGGTATAAGGCGATGGCCTTAGATTTCGACGCGCACGCCCAGCCCGCCGAACTGGGAAATGTTCAGGCGGTCACAGGTGCTGGGGAGCACGGGAACGACCAGGACGGAGTCGCAGGAACCGCTGTACTTCTTCAACTTCTCATCTCCTCTTTGAGGTTCTCTGAAACGCCCACCCACCACGATTAAAATCGTGACGATAAAAAACGGGTGGGTGGGTCTGGAGGCGGAATCGTTTATCCCTACCATCTTTCCAAAGGATGGAGGGAGCTTTCCCGGACGTTCCGATAGTTCCGTGATCCACCGGGATTGGAACACGGTCGGCCCTTCTTTTTTCGGGCAGAAGGGAGCCCTAAATAGACTTCATGATTTTCCCCTAACGCTCACCCACCGAGCATTCAAACGGAGCGTCGAAATTTGACGCTCAAATTGGGCTTCAAAGTTGGAGTGGATGGAAAGAGAAAAGGTTTAGTCCGTCCTCGTTAAGAAGATAAGACGAGATGCACGAGGTGGAGTTGGAAATATCACTCATTATGGTCTTGAGCGATATGCGACTGGAGCACCAAGCACTTCGGCCTTTCTCCAGCCTGTTAATAAACCAAGCCGTACCAATATAGGGTACGACCACCAATCAGCGGACCTTCGTGGGCTATACCCGTCCGCTGATACCTAGGAACATCACTCCATAGAATTCCTTTCTTTCGACCCGCAACATCGTTGCAGGGATACAGAATCTCCCTCTAGAGATGAGGGCAAACGGTGCCCGACAGATGAACCAGACGTTCTGCCGAGCCGAGGAAAATAAAAGAGTGAGAGTATCTCTCCCCTGCATTTCCCGCGGCCCGGCAAAACTTTTTTAAATTAATCGCCAACCTGTCAAGGAGTGAGTTCAGCCGATCCAAAAGTCGGATAGCTGCACCCAAGCTCCACGAGATTCTAATGAATTCGACAAAGTAGGTAAAACATAGCCGAACAATATTTTTGCTCCACTTTGGATGGAAATATATATTTAAATAGCTATTTAAATAGATACAAAAATCTATTGTCCTGGTCTCCGATTTTTAACTGATTAAATGATGGTCTTGGATTATAAGTCGATCATAGCCAATCAGCTCAAGACAAAAATCGCGTGCTAAAATTTCTCGCGTGTTAATTCGTTTCACTAATTCGCTCGGCCGCAAGAAAGAGGTTTTTGAGCCGCTCGAAAAAGGCCGCGTCAAAATTTACTCCTGCGGACCGACGGTGTACGCGAGCCCACACATCGGCAATTTCCGCGCCTTCATCTTCGCCGATCTGCTCAGCCGCAGTTTCGAATTTTGGGGTTACGAGGTGGAGAACGTGATGAATGTTACTGATGTCGGCCATCTGACTAGCGATTCCGATTCTGGAGAAGATAAACTCGAGAAGTCTGCCGCCAAGGAAAAAGTCTCCCCACTTGAGATCGCCCGCAAATACGAAAAAGAATTTTTGGTGGATCTCGATAAATTAAATATCAAAAAACCTAAGTATCTGCCGCGAGCTAGCGAACATATCACCGAGCAAGTTGAACTAATTAAGAAATTAGCAGAACAGGGATTTACTTACGAAACCTCCGACGGGATTTATTTTGACACAGGTAAGTTTAAAAATTACGGCGAGCTGTCCGGCCAAAAAGCCGAAGAAAAAGAGGCCGGGGCACGCGTGGCAGTAAAGTCTGAAAAAAATAATCCTGCTGATTTCGCGCTGTGGAAATTCTGTGTCGGTGAAAATGCTAATCACATCCTCCGCTGGGATATCGCAACTGGCAAAGATTTGTCGGACCAGCAACCCGCAACCAGCAACCAGCAACTCGCCGGTTTCCCGGGTTGGCATTTGGAATGTAGCGCGATGAGCTTGAAATACCTCGCACCAGAAATTCTACAAACTACCAACTATAAACTACCTGCTGCTATCGACATTCACACGGGCGGAGTCGACCACATCCCAGTACATCACGAAAACGAAATCGCTCAGAGCGAGGCGGCGACCGGCAAGAAGTTTGTGAATTTCTGGCTGCACAACGAATTTCTCACGGTCGACGGCGGCAAGATGAGTAAATCGCTAGGTAATCTTTTCACGCTCGCTGATCTCGAGAGGAAAAGAATTGAACCACTCGCCTTCCGTTATTTCTGTTTGAATTCCAATTACCGCGGCAAATTAAACTTCACTTTCGAAGCGCTTGAGAATGCCCAGAGCTCACTCAAGAAACTACGTAACGAATTCCAGAAAGCTGGTCCAAAGGGCAAGGTCGATCAAAAGGCAGTCGATCAGTTCAGCGAAGCTCTCGCTGATGATCTCAATTCCCCGCGGGCGCTCGCAGCTGCTTGGGAATACGCTAGATCGCCGAAAGCGAATCAAGCCACGTTCAATAAATTCGATGAAGTGCTTGGGCTGGATCTCGCGCATCAGGAAAATAACGAAGTCAAAATTACTCCCGAACTGCAAAAATTACTCGACGAACGAGCCGCCGCGCGAGCAGCTAAAGACTTCAAAAAATCAGATGAGCTCCGTGACCAAATTTTCAAGCTGGGTTTTGATATAGAAGATACGGCTGACGGCAATCAGCTCCTGAAAAATAGGGCTTAAGCTTAGATATCTTCATGCCAAAAAGAGTCTTTAATTGCTTCAGTAATTTTACCGCGTACATCTTGCCTCTGTGATAGATCAATGTAAATTTCCAATTCGTTAGGGTCTTCTTTGGAAATGAGAACTTGCGAGTCTACGTCTTTAAGCCCATTCTGATTGAGAATCCTAACAACCATCCTGCGCCAAACATCACGAGCCCTGTCAGCTTGTTCATCAAAAATTAAACCCAATGGTAAATCTAAAACGTGATTTGGCTCAGGTTCGCCCATTTTTAAGTGGTTATTTTAGCGTAAATTTTTAAAAAACTAAATTTGCTAAACTCCAAGCGTGAAAGTGTTGGTTGCTGTTTCCGGCGGAGTGGATTCGGTCGCACTCCTCGACCTGCTCGCCAAGAAAAAATTGGGGAAGTTTTTGGGTTGTGAGCTGCCACCGATTGAGCTAGTCGGAGTAGCCCATTTCAACCACCGGATTCACCGCGATGCCAACACTCATCAAAAATTTGTCGCTGATTTAGCAGAAAAATATAAGCTTCCTTACTTTACTAAACGCGCCTCTAAAAAATTAAAATCCGAAGCTGATGCGCGTGATGCGCGTTACTACTTCCTGAAATCTTTAGCGAAAAAAACCGGCGCTGACGCGATTGCGCTGGGCCACCACGCTGACGATCAAGTCGAGACCGTGCTGCTCAATGTGATCCGAGGAACCGGACTGCTTGGTCTAGGAGGAATGGCGGAATTTCGCGATGGCCTCTGGCGACCTTTACTTGAAACCACTAAAAAGAGCTTATTCGAATATGCGAAAAGCCGCCGATTAAAGTTCGTCCACGATCCGACTAATGATGATGCGACTTATTCGCGCAATTTCGTACGCCTGAGGATTATCGCTGAAATGGAAAGGATTAATCCGCGCGTCCGCGAAGCCTTCCTCCGCGTAGCCCGCCACGCCCGCGAAGGTGCTGAACTGGCCGCACTCTTAGCGGTAGAGTTTTTGCGGCGTAGTGAAATCAAAAAATCCCTGCCCTTAGCCGAATTCTGTGCTTTACCTCAAGCTGTCGCCAAAGCGATCATCCGGGAAGTTTACTGCCGGGAGGTCGGCAATCTGCAAAAAATTGAAGCGCTCCACGTAAGCGAAATTATTGAGCTTGCCAAGAATTCCCACGGCGGAAAACAAAAAAAGTTTGGTGAACTGACTTTTCGTACCGGTAAGCACGGCAACGTGCGGGTCTTGACTTGGAAATGATTTTTGACAGCTGCTAGGTTTTTGCTAAAATTTCGCGGCTTTTAATTTATTTTTTGCCCCCTCGAAAGAGATACAAGCCAGCCGTGCGGATACCCCGCCCGATCATGAATGAGCGAATCTTCGCGCGCGAAGTCTTCGTGGTTGGATCGGACGGAGAAAAACTAGGCAAAATGCCTACGACAGAAGCGATCGCCAAGGCTAAAGCCGAGGAACTCGATCTGATTCTCGTCGCTCCGAAAGTCAATCCGCCTGTGGCTAAGATTCTCGACTTCGGAAAGTGGATGTACGAACAGCAAAAAGCGCTGTCCAAAAATAAAGCCAGCGGCAAAGCTAAAGAGATGAAAGGAATTCGACTGGGTGTCCGCATTGCTGAAGGTGATCTCGAGACACGCGTACGGCAAGGCCGTGACTTCCTAGAAAAAGGCCACAAGCTCCGCGTAGTCCTGCAATTCAAAGGGCGTGAAATGGTACACTTCGACCTCGCGCTAGATAAGATGAAAGAATTCGCCCGGCGCGTCGAGGAAGTCTCCTCGATTGAAGAGCTGCCGAAGAAAATGGGACGCCAGCTGATTATGATTCTCAAACCGGAAAAAAAGAAAATTTCTAACTCTCCCGAAAATGAAACTGAAAACGAATAAGTCCGCCGCCAAAAGGTTTCGCAAAACCGGAACCGGTAAGATC
>JAIPIJ010000038.1 GCA_021734705.1 Candidatus Peribacteraceae bacterium | reverse complement strand
GTAAATTTCTTTTTCGTCTGTTTGGCATCGACTAGCTCCTCGCATTTCTTACAAAAGAAGACCAGCTTAGCAGGTGGAATAGCATTCTCGTCTTTTGGGATAGCCTGAATTTCTCTTATATCTGAACTCATTTGAAAAATTAAAAAACTAAAAACCAGTAACTAGAAACTAGCAACTTTTAAATATCGAGGCGCATACGAGAATCTTCTTTTTCATCATCGGTCTCCTCACGCAGATCAATCTGGCTGCCAAATTGTGGCCGGCGCGGCATTTGTGCAAGCGGCTCGGAGCGTGTGATTGAATTGCGCGCCTCTTCGTTTTTTAGCAGATAGCCACCGATGAAGACCAGTGCAGCACCAATCAAAGCTAGGTGAATACCAATACGTAAATCATAGTTAGCCGCCCGAGTCAGCGAAGTCGCGTGCATAATTGTGAGTACGAAGAGCAAGAGCGCCGACTCCCCGCCGAAGAAAATTAGCATGCCGGATTCGCGCCAGCCAGTTCGCGGAAAACGCATGCCGACTAGTGGAAGCAAAATGATCGCCAAAGAAGCCACCATGAAAACTAACGTGATAATACCAATAATCAGATTCTGGTCACCGAAGCCATTGTAAGAATTCTCCGTACCGAGCACGGCTGTGCCAATCGTATGCCAAGGCATAAAAACAGAAAGCACCGCTAAACCAGAGCCAACAAGGACAATTTGCCTAGCCCGGGACAGCGATTTGACGGTGTTTGTGACCGGTTGCATCGCGGAAAGATTAAACTTTATCCGCCCTACTTTCAAGATTTTTCGAAAAAAGCAAAATTGAATTTAGTAAGTCGGGAAGGCTGAATGATTGGAATAGTGGAATATTGAATAATGGCAACTAATTCTCCTGCCCCTATCCTATTATTCCCTTATTCCGCTATTCCCTATCTAAGATTTGATTTTTGAGCTAATTTTTTGCACAATTACTCTGATAAAAGTCCACCCATGGCTACCGCGATCAAGCCAGTCACGCACAAAAATTTAAAGTGGTACGATTTTCCTGATCCTAACAAAGAAACTGTTAAGTTCCTCAAAGAGACTTTCAAATTTCATCCACTCGATCTGGAGGACTGCCTAAATGAGATCCAGCGGCCAAAAATCGATGAATATTCGAACTATCTTTTTATCGTATTGCATTTCCCGATTTGGAATCAGCGCACTGGACGTATCGCTACCGAGGAAGTTGATGTTTTTATCGGACAAAATTTTATAGTTACGCTCCATAAGGGTGTACTCGAGCCGCTCGAAAAAATTCGGGATGACTGCCGCAGACTTGTGAAGCGTAAGAAATACCTTGAGAAGGGTAGTGGCTATTTCCTTTACAAGTTAACCAGCAAACTTTTTGATTACTGTTTTCCACTGCTCGACAAAATGTGGCGTCAAACCAACAGCATTGAACGCGATGTTTTTGACCAGGAAGGCGTACGTGACCTTCTGAAAGACATTATGCTCCTAAAGAAGAACATCATTACCTTCCGTCGCATCCTCCAGCCGGAACGCCCGGTCATCTCAGCCCTCGAGCACAAGAATAAAAAATTCCTGCCAGAGACTCTAGAAGTTTACTTCGACGACGTTGTGGATAAGATTGAGAAACAATGGAACTCGCTAGATTCACTGAAAGAAGTCGCTGAAACTTTGCAAGACGCCAACGAAAGTTTGATCTCCCACCGTTCTGGCGAAACTATCAAAGTTCTGACGATCTTCAGCGTTATCATGCTGCCGCTGACGCTCATCTCGGGAATCTTCGGAATGAATGTTGATCTACCATTTCAAAAAAATGAAATCGCATTTCTTGGTATCGCTGGAGTAATGGTGCTCATCGTCATAGCAATGTTCGCTTATTTCAAGTGGAAGAAGTGGTGGTGATCTCATGAAGTATGAAGCACATAGCATGGAACATGATTTTTTTGTAAACAAAAAACTCCGCACTTTGACGGAGTTATTTGCAACCTAAAGTTTGCTACGGACACATTTTATCTAAAGTTGTCATCTTCACAAGCCCAATTCTTTTTTTACTTGAGTAATAGACCTTGCAAGCACTAAAGGAATTACCGGGCCAAGTTCACCAGATTCCATCGCTTTAACTAAATCAGCGCGACTCATCTGCATCATACCTTCAAGAACATCAAAACCACGGCCAGTTCTTGCTTCAATATTTATAGCCGTCTGAATAGCAACTTGCTTATTCTGTTCATCAATTTGCTCCTGAGTTGGAACTTCTTTTTCGACCATAATTGAATATTTAAGAGTTCTTAATTTTAACAAAATTGTCCTCTCAATAAAGCGAATTCTGTTCTCGTCTTTAGTTTTACATCGTATTTTTTTACATATTTTTAACAATATTTTTACATATTTTCCACTTAAAATACTTGCGTCCTTACATATTTTCGTTAAATTACACTCAAATGCTAACTACTAGACAAAATCGCTTCCTCGAGTTGCTACGCAGCTACATCCAGCTGCACGGCGATTCCCCCACCCTCTCTGAGATGAAAGTCTGGATGGAGGAGAACGACTGGGGTCCGGTCGCCAGCCTCAACAGCGTGAAGCAGTACCTCGACGCTCTAGCCGAAAAAGGCCTGATCGAACGCGAGAGCCGCAAGCGCGGCATCACACTCACGGATGGCGAAGTCGAGACGAAGAAAATCCCACTTGTTGATTCCAGAGTTTCCTGCGGGAGTGGCAGCGCTTTTATCGAAGACACCGCCAGCGATTTCCTCGAAGTTTCCAAGAAACTAATCCGTAATTTCAATAATGCTTTTGCCTTCCGTTGTGAAGGCGACTCGATGAATGAAGCTGGTATCGATGATGGTGACTGCGTGATTGTCCAACCACAATCAAATGACATTCGTGACGGTGATCTGGTTCTAGCAAACGTCGGCGACTGCGGCATCGTGAAGAAATTCAAACGCAGCGGCGACACAATTTCCCTGCTCCCCCAAAGCAGCAACCCCGTTCACAAACCGATCTTCTTACATTCCAGTGATGAAGGAGCTATCGTTGGCAAAATAGTAAGCATCCTAAAAAGTTAATCTAATTTTAATTGTATGAAAAAAATTTAGTTTAAGATTCATTCTTTCTGTAGAGACGTTGCGCGCAACGTCTCTACCTCTTCCCCACCTCATTCAAATCCTTACAAACTAGAACCTAGAGCCTAATCCCTAAATAATGCAATCCGAATTCCACTTCCAATCACGCAACATTCAAGAACCCAATGAATTTTTCTCGCTCAAGAAATTGCAGCTCGCGCTAACAATTCTTTCGCTGGCAGTCGCTTTCTTCGCGATTCTCGAATTATCACTTTCCTAAACTTTAATTAACCCACTACAGAATGGACGACAATAAGAAAAAAGCGCTCGAGGCAGCACTCGGACAAATCTCGAAAAATTTTGGCGAAGGCGCAATCATGCGTCTCGGCGAAGCTAAGCGTATCAACGTCGCGACAGTTCCGACTGGCTCGATCTCACTCGACCTCGCACTCGGCGGTGGACTGCCCAAAGGCCGCGTGATTGAGATTTACGGACCAGAGTCCAGCGGCAAAACTACGCTCGCCCTGCACGCCGTCAGCGAATTTCAGAAATCCGGCGGTCAAGCTGCCTTCGTGGATGCCGAGCACGCCTTGGACCCGATTTACGCCGCGAAGATTGGAGTCAACGTGGATGACCTGCTGATTTCCCAACCTGATACCGGCGAACAGGCGCTCGAAATCGTAGAAACGCTCGTCCGCTCCAACGCTGTCGATGTGATCGTCGTAGACTCAGTCGCCGCACTCACTCCCCGCGCAGAGATTGAAGGTGAGATGGGCGGCAGCCTGCCGGGCCTGCAAGCGCGTTTGATGTCACAAGCTCTCAGGAAGTTAACCGCAATCACCGCGAAGTCTGGCACGACGCTTATTTTCCTGAATCAGATCCGGATGAAAATCGGCGTGATGTTCGGCAATCCCGAGACAACCAGTGGCGGCAACGCTCTGAAATTTTACGCTAGTGTCCGCCTCGATATTCGCAGAACTGGGAAAATCGATACCGGCACCGGCGATACGAAACAGACTATCGGCAACTCAACTCGCGTGAAAGTCGTGAAGAATAAAGTCGCACCACCTTTCCGCCAAGCCGAATTCGAAATCCGTTACAATGTCGGCATCGACAAGGCCGCTGACTTAATCCTGACCGGCGTGAAACTCGGAGTCATCGGCAAAGCCGGAGCCTTCATCGATATCGAAGGCACGAAATATCAAGGTATGGAAAAAGCTCGCGCAGCACTCTTGGAAGACAAAAAACTTTTCGCAGCAGTCGACAAAAAAGTCCGCGCAGCGGCGAAAGGTGTGGATTTGGAGACGGGGGAAGTGAAATCATGAAGCATATATCATGAAACATGAAGCAAAATGAGTTAAGATTTCACGAAAAATTAAAGCAGAAAATGGACGAGTATGTGCATTTTATTTATGCTGTCACGCGTAAATTCCCGCGTGAAGAAACTTATGGTGTGACGTCTCAAATCAGACGATCTTCGCTCTCTGTCATATTAAATTATATTGAGGGTTATGCACGAATGCGCGACAAGGTTCACAAAAATTTTTTAGAAATCTCTTATGGCTCACTAAAAGAATCAAAAATATTTATTAGCCTTTTCTCTGGTAGAGAATTACCTAAACAAATTCGACTACGACAAAGCAAATGAATTAGTAGAAGAAATCGGAGCAATGCTTTGGAGCACAAAACAGAAAGTTAGCTGACTTGCTTCATGCTTCAGGTTTCAGGTTTCATGTTGAAAAACAACGTTTTTTCTGCTAAAATAAAGAGAAACACAAATTGCAAACCAAAACCAAAAAGCCGGATCTGACTTGTGCGGAAGTTGAGCGATTCCACACTGAACTGGCTCTTGCCGAGGCGAAAATCCGTAAGGCAATTCTATCTGCGCGCAAGCAGCGTGGGACTCTGTCAGAGCTCAGTAAGTTTGGACTGACTGCGGCAGTAATTTTCGTCTTTGTTTTCGTCGGAATGAATTTCGGAGCTTTTGCCAAGCGCGCGGAATTTCTAATGGCGAAAGTTAGCTCTGAAGAAGTTACTACCACGGAAAGTTCGGTCGCTAAAAAGGTAACTTTTCAAAAACCGAAACTAGTCGTCAAGAAAGATGCTGAAGAATCGAGGCTGCAGCTTCCGGAACTTTTAGACGAGATAGCTCCCCCAGACAACCGTTTAATTATCCCAGCTCTTGGAATCCACGCGCCGATCAAAACGGCTACCGGCGTGAACCTGGATGCAGCCAACTGGGATGATATCGAAGCTCAGATTCAAGATGCGCTGCGCGACGGAGTCGTAAATTTCCCGGGGACTGCTAAGCCGGGAGATCAGGGCAACGCTTTTATCACCGGACACTCGAGCTATTACCCGATTCTACCCGGACGCTATAAAGACATCTTCGCCCTGCTGCCGGAGATTGAAATCGGTACTGACATCGAAGTTTGGCAAAACGAAAAGAAATTTACCTACCGGGTCAATAATAAATACGAGGTCTCTCCTTCGGCGGTCGATGTGCTGGAGAATACCGAAAATCCGCAACTTACTTTGATGACCTGTACCCCACTCGGCACCGCCCTGCGCCGACTCATCGTTACTGCTGAGCTAGTCGAAAGTGCGTGATAAAATGCTGGAGTTGCTGGGGTGGTGAAATGGTAGACACGCTGGTCTTAGGAACCAGTGCCGCAAGGCGTGGAGGTTCGAGTCCTCTCCCCAGCACCAATTTTGTTATAGACGCGCCCCGCCTTTGGCGGGGTGGAGTAATCCATGGAGAGCCTGTCCTCGCGAAAGCGGGGATTCAAGCTTGTCCTGAACCGAGCTTTGCGAGGTGAAGGATCCTCTCCCGCCCACCATTCGACTCGTCCGCCACGGCGGACTCACTCATGGCAAGCCATCTCTTTTTAGGGTAAACGAATTTCGAGCTCGTCCACCGTAGTTCGCCTTGGCGAACGTAGGTTGGGTCCCTGTCTGCCGAAGCCTTTGGCGCAGGCAGGCTCTCCCCAGCTACCAGAATTAAGTTCCTGTCGTCGGTCAGGGAGCTATTACTCTAACGTTTTACTCCTCTGATAAGCAGACCCTTCCCGAGGCATCAACATTTAAAAAATTCTCTTTTACTAGAAGTCGAACTCCGTCTCGACATGGTTCAATTTGGCTACTTTCCGCAGCGCTCAAAAGCAAACCAGAAAAATGAGCCATCAAAGAGCACTTGTCCACTTCTGTCGGATGAGTAGGAATGCAGCGGCCTTCGTTTGTTTTAGAAAAAATACAAAAGCCCTCGTTTTTACGAAACTCAAGGCAGGTGGCCTGTATGAAAGCTGCCCGGACTTCTTCAGACACAGAGATACCCCTTGATTTTTGCTCGTCTAGGATGTCCCAAGTGTCGATTGGATCTGCCTGCATAATAATTGATTTTTTAAAAATAAGGCCGCATTTTAACGGTTTATGTCTTTTCAAAAAAGAGCATGTTTATTATGTATGTTAAAAAAACACCTAAGAGCTATCATCGCCTTTATCAACTATTATTCACACGCAAACTGCCCACAACTTCTACGGCAGCAGAGCATTTTTTTGAGCAAGAAAAAGAAAAGTCCAACAACTGCAGCAGTAGTGGTAAGAATTACAATCTTGGTAAACAGGGTCGGTGCGAAAAGCTTGTAAACGAAACTACTGAGCACGGCATAGGCCACGAACGGACAGACTAAACCCCATTGCGAGACGTGATACTCCTTGAAAAAGCTGCGGCGAAAATAGTCGGCCAACAGAACCAGGCCGAAAAGCAAGTACCAGGTTTCGAAAGCAAAAGCGGTCGTCATCACCACTTTGAAATAACTGCCGAGCTCGGCGGCGTGGTGGTGTTCCAACCAGTGGCCCAGGCGAAAAGCCGAAATCGCGTAAAGCGTGATATTCGGGACCACAATTAAGAAGCTTGGTAAAAATTGCTTAGTCGGTAAACCAGCGGCGGCAAAGTGTGATTTGAAAATCGAGATAGTTTTAACTAGCAGGAGAAACAATCCCATTGTGCCAGTAATGAGTGACAGAAAGGCAGCCGCGTTAGCAATAGTGGCATTCGCAGCCATCGCGGCAATGCCTGTGCCAGTCACGGTAATCATCCCGAGCGCAAAAGGATGCAAGAGCCAGCCGAAAGAAATTTTGGAGACGTCGAAGCTTTGCCGGAACGATGCAGCGAGCAGCTTAATCTCAATACGCAGAGTCAGCAGCCAAAGTAAAGCCCAGGCGATAAAGCCCGGCAGAATCAGCGCCTGGAAGTCCCCGTAAAAGGACGGCACAAAGTAACGGATTGGTCCGATAAAAACATTCAAGGTCATTGCTAGCGATATAAATGGCGCTAGTAGAGCAGAATTCTGCAAAGGATCATTCCGGAATTTTTGATACTCCGGATCACGTAAAAAACGCAGCAGCGGAACGATCAGCGCCAAAGTCAGTAGAAAATGTAAAGCGATAAAAACAAGCATATTCGCCTCCAAAATACGGACTAGCGCTCCCCCACCGGTCTGCGAAACATTGATCAATCCCGCAGGGTGCGCAATCGAGTAATTGAAGAAGGCGAAGGAAATGATGGAGATACCGCCAGCACCAAGCGGTGCCAACCACGCGAGTGGCGAAAACTTTTTCAGCATAGTAAGAAAATTAAATTCAGACTTTAGCGAGTTCGGTAACGATTTTTTCGAACTCTTTTTTCTTTTGCGGTGAACGCAACGAACTGCACTTCGCAAGATTCTCTACGAGAAATTTCGCGACTAGTGCATCCAGCGATCCCCGCGCCGCCTTGATCTGAACCAAGACTTTGACACAATCCTGGTCGGCGGAGATCATCTTCTGGACCGCCTCCAATTGGCCGATCAAGTTACGAATGCGTTGGGAAATATTTTTCATGCCTGCATTTTATGACACCCCCGGGGGGTGTCAAGAATTTAGGCTTGACAAACAAAAAAGCTCACCTCATCCAAGCGAGCTTTTTTGCATTTCCAAACCTTTAACCTCAAAACTATTGGATCCGACGAATTCGAAATCCAGCCCGGTTTCCAGAAAAAATTCCGTGCTTCTCGTGTAAGTAAAAGAGTCCCCCAAAGACTAGGATCGCACCAAGTACATTCAAAATCCGGGAAAGCTCTGTAGCAATAGCGGCCTCATGAATCTTATTACGAATATCTATGAAGTCAGCCGAAGCATGCAGGTTTTCCGTCGAAGCACCAGTATAAAAAGCCCGTTGCGCAGCGTAGTCAGTCGCGTTTTGGGCGACGAAGGCTGGTGTTTCGACATTAGCCGAAACGACAATTTGAATTGCTGCAGCAATCACGACCAATCCAGCAAAAGCAAAAATCAAAGGTGAAGCTATTTTGGAAAAAGCGCTCGGCATTGATTCGCGAATCAGTAGGTGCGGGCGGCGAATCAGGTGCTTACGCGAATGGCTGATCACTAGATCCACAGTCGAGCCGCGTGTCTTTTTAGTTTTTGTTTTTAGCATTTTAGTTTTTAAATCTGACCATTCTAGCATTTTTAAGCCTTTTAATCAATCAAGGCTGATTGACTCGGGAGTGAATTTATTTTTAAAAACAAGGGGTTATCAACCCCTCGGGTTGAGGCAGGGCAACCCCTCGGGTTGAATAACTACAGCCTATCTCACAGCTCGTAATCTTCCGAGTCAAGACCAACACAGCTTGTTCGTAGCCTCAAAAAACAAAACGTTTGCAAAGCACCCTGCTTTTACTTAAAATCTCGCCGCTCAAATCGTAAATCTTCAATCTAAAATTCTCCCATGGCACACAAGAAAGCCGGTGGTTCGACCCAAAATATCCGCGATTCGCAGCCGAAATACCTCGGCGTAAAAAAATTTGGCGGCGAGAAAGTATCCGCTGGCAACGTCATCGTGCGCCAGAAGGGCATGAAATACGAACCTGGCGCGAATGTTTACGCTAGTAAAGATTTCACAATCCACGCAAAAATCGACGGTAAAGTGAAGTTTTCTGAGAAGCAGTTCCTCAAATTCAACTCTCAGAAGAAGCGGAAAACGATTGTGGCAGTAGAGCCTGCGAAGTAATCTACTTTAGCCAAGTCACACCTACCCTATTGCAAAATA
>JAIPIJ010000037.1 GCA_021734705.1 Candidatus Peribacteraceae bacterium | reverse complement strand
ACCGTGGTTATCCGAACCTTACTGATTTTCTAAAAGAGATTTGTTTTCAATTCAACTTCAGCTATCCTGAACGGGTAGCCTACCTAACTGCTCGATTCTCTAGGCCAACTACCAACACTTAATAGGCGTAGTCCCATTTACAACAGGCTTGCAATCGGATAAATCTTAATCTAGAATATTTTCCTTTTTTGACAATTTGGGTTTAGGTCTCAGGAAAGCGAATATTGTAGCTAACCTCAAAAAAGAATATTCGAATCTTGCATTTCTGTATAAATCCTTTACTCTATTCTTCCACTTATAATTTAATTTTCATCCAATGCTGCTTAAACCTTTTTTTGGCTCCCGCACCCGCGTGAAATTAATGGGTTTGTTTTTACTACATCCCAAGAGTGAGTTTTTCATCCGAGAGATTACCCGCAAGTTGAGCGAACAAATTAATTCCGTTCGTCGAGAATTAAACAATTTGAAAAAGGTGGGCATGCTCAAAACTAGAAGCAAAAACCGCAAAAAGTATTATTATATTAATGAAAATTTCGCCTTGCTAGATGAGTTCTCTGGGATTTTCGCCAAGGTGAGCAACCCACAAGATGAGATCATCAAAGCGGTCAGCAATTTTGGCAAAGTGGATTTTCTACTTTTCTCGGGTCAATTCGTGGGTTCCAAGGGAGATGTGGACATGCTCGTGGTGGGAGAAATCGACAAAGCGGTTTTGAAAAAATATCTCGAAGAAGAGTTGGCTGCTTCCAAAGTAAAATTTACCGTCATGAGTCGTGCGGATTTCCTCTACCGTCTGGACTGCAAAGATAAATTCGTACTAGACCTGATGAATAGCGAAGAGAAAAGTATCCCCATCAACAACCTCAAAAAATATATTGAAGTGCGAGTCAGAGCGCGAGACTGATTTGCAAAACTTATCGAGACTGTTAAAATCACGCGGCTATTTTTTAAAATTCAAATGACTCAAGCTTTACTCCGACATGTCGAATCCAAAAGTTTGCGGCAGAAGGTTCCCATCATCGTGGCGGGGATGACTGTCAAGGTTTCACAAAAAATTCGTGAGGGCGAGAAAGAGCGAATTCAAAATTTCGAAGGTCTGGTGCTGGCGACGAATGGCGGGGTCGGTGCGGCTGGGACTTTCACAGTGCGCAAGATTTTTGACGGCATTGGCGTTGAGAAAGTTTTTCCACTGCACGGCAAAAATATTGTCAAAATTGAGATTCTCAAAAAAGCGAAAGTGCGTCGCAGCAAACTTTATTACATGCGAGATCTGCGCGGGAAGGCGGCGCGGATGAGTGAGACTCACATTCGCAGTGTTGTCCACGACGAAGAGGCAGACAAAAAAGCGGAAGCGAAAGCTAAACAGGAAGAGGAGGTAGTCTTAGCGAAAGAGGAGGTAGTTGAGGAGCAAGCTGAGTCTACTGACAAGGCTTCAGAGCCCAAAGTAGAAGAAGCAGTGGTGGAGGCGGATGCTAAACAGGAAGAGTCCAAAAAAGCGGTGGAGTAATTCTGTCGAAGTGAGAGCGGGTTATCCCACTAGGTTTTTAGTTGGTGGTGTTTTTCAGCGCATCCAAAAAATTTTCCAGAGCGATAACGAGAACATTTTTTTGGATTAAATCTTGGAAGGCAAGGGTTCTTTGATTATCCGTAATCAATTCACGCACAATCAGTGGTTCTAGTGACCCAAACAATGACTTGACAAAACAATATAAAATGAGCTAAATTGATTGACCTGACCAGTTAATAATGTGTAAATTTAACTATCAATTAGCTTAAATGAACGAGCAGTTAACTAAACCGCTTAATCATGCGCATTCGCGAGAGCTTAGCCCTGAGATTTTTCAAGGCCTAAAAGAATGGCTCAGAAAAACTTTGAACATCTTGCTTGCCTCTGGGGTTTTTTTCATGGCGCCAGGAGTGAAAAATATATTGTCTCCGCTGGAAATTTGGAAAATAGCTTGTCAAAAAAGACCCCAGCTCGCGGATCTACTTAGTGTCCCGAGTGCCTACGCGGCGGATGAATGCGCGATTGTTTTCGATGGAGATACTCTCACGACAGGATGGGGTACGTATGAGGTTTTGGAGCGCGATTTTTCTGTCGGGTCTCTCCTGGATTGTCCCGACTGTAATCAGTATGAGCGGTTTGTCATAGGTGGTCGATGTATCACTGGCTATGAAGACATAGTAGTTCAAATTAAGGTAGCGCAACTGGATGGAGTTCCTACTAACTGGTGGTTCACTTACCACGTAGTCGTGAAGTCAGACGATGGCAAAATCCTTGCAAATAAAATGACTGGTAATAGTGGGGCAGCCTCCAATGGCATTCTTGTGAATTTGACAGCAGCTGAGCTCGGACAGACTGGTGTCGTGAGCGTGGAGGTTCGTCGCGGTATCGACGATGCGCTGATGGCGACTGGCGCCATAGACGTCGACGGATTCCCTCCAGTCAAACCCAATAATGTACCTGTCGCTGTAGACGATGAAGTCGCTACAGATGAGGATCACTCTATTACCGGAAATATATTATTGAATGACACTGATCTGGATGGTGATTCTTTATTTGTCTTAGAATTTAATGGTCAGCCTGTTCCCACTGATGGAGATATCCAGGTGACTGGTTCTGGTGGCGGCGAAGTTACTATTAATTCTAAGGGTGATTTTCATTTCAATCCTACTTGTTGCCAAGATCTGAATGACGGTGACACTCGTACTACTTCTTTTTCTTACAAAATCAGTGATGGTCGGGGAGGTGAGGCTAGTGCGATATTGACTTTCACAGTCACAGGCAGCAATGATGGACCCATAGTTTCCCTCGAGTCCAAGTTGGTTGAGGGAGATCCGTATACGTGTGAGCTCGAGGCTAAGGTTGTTTCCGATGTTGATGGTCCGCTCAACGATGAATATGCTTATTCTTGGAAGTGTGATGAAAAGGATCTTGTCGAAGCAGAATCCTTTCAGTCGATTAACTATACTTTCCCGGTCGGAGAGCATCTGGTCAAAGTCACAGTGTGTGACGGTGATCAGTTCAGTACCGCTGAGGTCACGATTACAGTTAAGTCTCTGCTTGGTGATGCCAACTGTGATGGTAAAGTCGACCAGGCAGATTTAGCTTTGATTCAGAAAGCTCTCCTTGAGCTTTTACCTCCCGATGCCAAGATTTGTCCAGCCAATGCCTTAAACGGTGAGTACTTTACTGAGCAGGATATGATTTTTGTCATACAAGAACTTGCCAAATATACTTATCTATATAAAGGTTGGAACCTGAAAGGCTTGAAGTCTGATCAGAGCAAGAATATCGAGGATCTTGTTTCTGGCAACGAAGATAAAATCGAATCAGTTTGGAAATGGAAGGATGGCGTCTGGGCGGTTTATTTGCCTGGTGAAGCTGATGGTGGTGCAGAATATGCTAAGATTAAGGGTTTTGAGCCGCTGACAAACATTGAGTCCACAGAAGGATTTTGGGTGAACGCTAGTGTAGACATAGAAAAATTTAAAACTATGTAGCCTGAACTTACGGCTCCAACATTATGTTTAGTCAAATATAACTAGTCGCGTCAAGGCCTAGACTAGACTTCTTATTGTCCTAGTTCTGTCATTTGGACACTATTCACTCCTTCGAAGAAGGATGGTGGTTTGAATAAGAGATTATTATCTCCCTCGACAATAACAGCATCATCATCCCCGGAAGGGGCACCGATGGCCGGAGTGCCGCCAGAGCCTAGGTGGTAATTACGTAAATAGGCTAAATCATAGATACGAGCCTGCGCCCGACCTCCGTCCGGCGCGGATTGGTAAATAGCGACCTGAGTATTCGACATGTCCGGTGGGAATTCAACTGGATCTTGGTCGGAGCCGCCCACGGTATTATTCGTAGCGAATAAGCCTTTGAGATAAAGCTGGTTGTGGATTTCGTAAGAACGGTCACAAAAGCCGAGGTCATTAAGACCGCCGCTATCGCAGGTAGCAGTTGCGTCCTCAAATGTTTCACCGCCGTAATTTACAGCAGTCAGACTATCATCGGAATAAACTGCTCCGACGACATTGGTTACGTTGGGGTAGACATATACATGTCCTTTTTCTACCACTTCATTATTTAACACAATGATCCCAAAAGTATCTCCAGCGGTACCGTACTGAAGATTGCTCCGAATATTAAGATTGCCGCCGCGGATGATGAGTGTGTTGGCTCCACTGGGGAGAGTGAGAGGGTTTGTCCCATCACCCAACGTTACATCAGCACCATCGACATAGACGACATGGCCTTTCTGAAAGTCGCAACCGGTGTTGTTGAATTCGTTTTTTGTCGTAATTATCAAATCAGAGCTGCAACCAGTGCTCTCATAAAGGAAGGCTTGAGTAGCTTTACTTATTGCCGTTTTGAGTTTATTGCGTGCCTCTACTAGGTCCAGCGATTTTTGACCACGCAGGAATTTTTTCCCTCCGATATCGATAGTCGGGCTGATGAGTTGAGGCTCTGTTTCTGTTGCGGGCGGTGTCAATTCCTCACCCTTGTGTTTTACACTTTTACCGTTGATGCTGTATCCAATGTAAGTCTTGAAAGTCAGATCGGAGCTATTCGGGGCTTCTGTCTCGGAAGTCAGGATCGGAGTACCCTGCAATCGCATGGCAACAATATTCAAAGGATTGATTTTATCTTCGGTGGTGAGGAGATCGCCATCCAATTCATCTAATTGATTCCATGTCGAGCCAGCGTTAGGAGCATTCTGGACAGGAACCAAATCCAATTCAACGGGGATCTCTGCTTTAACAGCGTCTTCGTCCCAAGCAATTTCGCTGCCTGCGACATCCATACGAGGAATAAATGTCAAATCGGTTACATCTTTGGAACTACTATAGTTGGCGAAATCAACATTGAATCGTTTAACGGCGTTGACGGTGATGTTATTGACGCCGTCGTCTGGGTCGGTCCCGTCATAAGTATTAGTGGCATTATCCCAAACTAAGGCTTCTGGGGTTGCGGTGAGGGCAGGTTTGAAGCCGAACTTGCGACTTTCATCAGTGCTACCGTAGACGACAGGACTCGCTATTTCACCGACATTTGTGTATCCGCCCAATGCGCTAATCAAAGAAGTAATTTTCTCGAACCAAAGCTTGAAGCCATCGTCTGCGATTGGGTCGTAGCCGTCGCTAGTCGGCGCGAAAGATTTCACATCGACTTGAAATTTACCATCACTCCCGGCTGCTAATTCTGTGAGATATCCAGTGGAAGTACCGCCTTCTTTGTCGGGACTAAGCTCAATTGCTGTGAATATCGCAGAGTCTCCTGTCCCAGCGATTTGATCAAGCTTGGTGGTATTCACAAAGCTGAAATTAGCCTTCACCTCTTTGATTCCTGCTACGGACTTGACTGGATTATCGAACTGGTCGAAGAGCTCGACGCGCACGAAGTGATTTTCATCCCCGTCGGCGACCTTGACAGGAGAGCCGAAAGAAAATTTGCTGTTTGAGGAGTTTGGTACTGTCGCCACGACTTGGAAAAAGTTGGAAATTTTGCCATCGCCTTCGACATCTGGATCTGTGCAATTGCCGGAGTAGTCGCAGGCGGTGAATTGCAAAGCGTAATTTCCAGCGATGTGAAAATCGAGTCCTGTAATTTCGACGGAAGCTTTTTTCATAACTGGATCAACATCAATCAAAGTATTGAAAGTTTTGGTGCTGACTGAATCAGTAATTTTTACAGTGATAGATTGAATGTCAGCAGCATCGTCTTGAAAAACCAAAACCTCGTCGGGGTAATTTTCAATTGCGGCGAAAACTTTTGGGACGGCGGTGGTAGTGGGGTTGCCAGGTACAGTAAGCGATTCTCCCAGTCCCATGTAAACGGCATAGGTGTCCCAATCGTATCCTGGGACAGAAACATTTTTGGGAGATTTTTCTTTTGTCTGGGGGTCGCAAAAGCTGATGTAGCCAACTTGATCACTGTAGGCGAAGCCGCAAAAGTAACCCAGGTCGTTGTAATATTTGACACCTGGACCGTAGCTATTGGGTGTATTAATCTGGAAATAGGTTGTGCCAAAGTAATAATTCTTGGCGGCGGGAAAAGTTGGCTTACCGTCGGACTTAGCTTCCAAGCCGATATCTTTCAGGGTCGGGGCTGGGAAACTCATTTTTACTTTACTCATGTCTAACCAACCATAATTGGTCGAATAAGCGAATCCGGTCAATACTGGGCTACCAGCTGTGGGATCGTAGGTCACCGAGTAGGGGATGCTTCCACAAGAATCTGACATAGCAGCGGCGCCAGTGGCTGGGGCTCCTGCTGGTCGAGTATTGCCAGCTCCATCACAATAAAAATTAATCCAACCGACGTTCGGACTGTAAGCCTGTCCCCAGATAATTTCAGTCTCGTAATCGCCAGTAGTCGAGATATTCAAATAAGCCCGCAACTTTTCAGCTGTAAAAATAGGTAAAAAGATTACCGCCAAACTAAAAGCAATTAGCACGGTTTGAGCGATTCGTCTTTTTCTTTTGACAGGCATTTTAAAAGTTTAGATTAAGATAATTTTCACAGCGTGTTTTTAGTTTTGGGTCTCCAATCTTTCCGCAAAGAGTAATGTCTTTCTCGAAAATCGCTTTTTGGAAATAAATTTCTCCACGGCAATCCATCTCTGCGCGTGCGCTGTCGATCATGGCGCAATCATCGGGATTATTATTTTTAATTGCTTCGTAACGGATTTCTTTTTCTTGTTTGACAGATGCGTTTATTTTTTCAAGGATCTCGGCAGTATTATCTTCTAGCACCACTGTAAATTCTGGTGGGCTGGTGAGGACAGGAGCTTCAACCGGCTTTCCGATTGAGATTTTTTTATTTGAGGGTTCTCTCGAACGAATAATTTCTCCGCGGGGTGCTACGACTGTAGGTTTCAGTTGAAATTTCAAAAAATCCAAAACGCTTTCATCTCCAAAGTCTAGAAAAGGTTGGGACTTAAGGTCGTACTCAATCTTCAAATCCTGAATTTGTTTTTGCTCCGTGCTGCTTGGTAGCAACGCAGCTACCATCGCGAGAACCATCGCGATTACGGAAAAGGTAATTACTATTGGGAAGGTACTTTGATTGGTCATTTTATTTGGATGAGTGCTTTGTTGGATTTTAACAAATGTCTCAAGAAATACACATTTTGTTCAACCTTTTTTTATTTTCAAAATTCACGCTAAAATCTTACTCCCCGTTGGACTAGTTTCGCGGGGACCAAATTAACCCCTTCAAAAATGTTTAAAGTTTTCATTGCTGACAATCTTTCCACGACCGCGGTCGATTTCCTCCAGCATCAAAAAGATTGTGATGTTGAGATGACGACTGGTTTGAGTGAGGACGAGATTATCGCCAAAATTCCTGAGTTCGATGCGATGATTGTTCGTTCGGCTACTACGGTTACTGCTCAGATTATTGAGGCCGGCAAGAAATTAAAAGTAATCGGCAGGGCTGGATCAGGTACTGACAACATCGACAAAACGGCCGCCAGCGCCAAAGGGATTCTCGTGGTGAATGCACCGACAGGGAATCTCACGTCGGTAGCAGAATTGGTCTTCGCCCATATTTTTTCCGCCTTTCGCCGGATGCCAGTAGCCGATGCTTCTACCAAGGCAGGCGAATGGAAGAAAAAAGAATTAGGCAAAATTGGTCGAGAGCTCGATGGCAAGACGATTGGGATTATCGGCTTGGGCAATATTGGTCGGCTCGTTGCCGAGCGTGCCAAAGGCTTCAATCTCAAAATTATCGCCTTCGATCCTGTCACCACTGTTGAGATTGCCGAGTCAGTCGGTGCTGAGTTGGTAGAGTTGGACCAATTATTAAAGGATAGCGATGTGATTACGCTCCATGTTCCACTGATTCCTCAGACCAAAGAATTAATTTCCACCAAACAATTCGAACTAATGAAGCCAACTGCGATGTTGCTCAATTGTGCTCGTGGGGGAGTCGTGTCTGAAAAAGCGCTTACAGAGTGGCTGAAGAAAAATCCCGAAGCATTCGCGGCGCTGGATTGTTTCGCCACAGAACCAGTCGAATCGAAGCATCCGCTGTTCGGTTTGCCGAATTTTTTCGCTACTCCGCATCTCGGAGCTTCTACCGCCGAGGCTCAAGAAAAAGTTGGGCTTCAGTTGGCTGATCAGGTCATCCGGGCTTTGCGAGGAGAGGTGGTCGAATATGTCGTCAACTTGCCAGCGCGGAATGGTGGGAGTCTCAAAAATCAAAAAGAGTGGAACGATTTAGCAGAAAAAATTGCCAAGTTGGCGGCGCAAATGTTGGGTGGGACAAAAGTTAAAAAAGCCGAGCTGACGATTGCGGGTGAGATTTCCGAAGCCGACACCAAGATGCCAGAGGTCTCGATTCTCAAAGGTTTGCTCGAGACACTCACCGATGCCGGTAATGTCAATTTCACAAATGCCAGCGATTTAGCTGAACAGAAAGGTTTGAAATTAAATATCGAGAAAAAGAAAAAAGCGGGTGAATTTACCAATTGCCTTTCTCTCAAACTCAAAACGGAAAAAGTGGAGGTCGAGGTTCGTGGCACACTGGTGGAGGCGGAGCCTCGCATTACTTTTATTCAAAACTTCAATGTCAACTTCGTGCCGACCCAGCATCTCCTTCTCACACGTCATCATGACATCCCTGGGATTATCGGCAAAGTCGGAACTTTGCTTGGGGAGAATTCCATCAACATCGCGAACATGGATCTTGGTCGCAACAAAATTGGCGGCGATGCCTTGATGATTCTCGACGTGGATGACGCGATTCCAGAAAGCATTCTTGACGAATTGCGTAGCTGGGATGGCTTTGAAGATGTGATTTACGCAGAACTTTAAGAAGTTGGTAGAAAGTAGTTTGTAGTTGATAGCAAATAATAATATTATTATTGACACCTAATCTAGCTCTATGAAAATCACTCAGTTCAGCAAAACTTTTCTCGCGAAAGCGACCATTGCTTTCACTGTCTTGACGGCGATTCTTTTACTCGTTGCGATTTGGGGAATCGAAATCGGCGATTCCAAAATCATTGGACAGATCATCGCGACTTCCATCACGTTAGCCGCGCTCTCGTTCGTTTCTTTTTTGGTCGTGAGTTTCTGGCAGAAATAAAATAAGAAAATGCGCGCGCCAAAATCGTTCTCTCAAAAAAAGCTAATGACTATTTTCTAGCCTTCTGCTAAGATGCTGTCTTATTTTTTAAACTTATAAAATGGCAAAACAAGAAACATGTATCGTAGATGGAGCGCCAATAAAAAGTTTTGGTAGCTTTATAGAAGCAAAAAACGGTGAGAATGCGGAAGGAATGATTATCGGCGGAGTGCGCACGATAGTCGGAGCAATATAGCTAAACAACTTCAATCCTGCATAACATCAATCAGAATACTGTCTTATACACAACTACATTCTTTCATCTGGAAGGATCATAAAGATCTTTAAAGAGCGGTAAAGATGTTTTTATTAGTTTTTAAATCACAGTG
>JAIPIJ010000036.1 GCA_021734705.1 Candidatus Peribacteraceae bacterium | reverse complement strand
ACGCAGCACGCCGAGATTCTAACAAAAGTTTTTGTGATTTTTGTTAAAATTTAGCCATCTAACATTTCACAATGCACTCACGAAAATTAATCGTTAGGAAATTATTTGAATCCAGCGGAATTCTTTTTGCTGCACTAATAGTTTTCGCAGCAATCACATACGCTTTGACTACTTGGTCCCCTGGTACTGCTCCAACAGCTGGTCCCGGCGATGGTAACGTAGAGGCAGGATCAAGCGGTGTTTGGGATCAGCTTGGTTCAGATATTTCTTATGTTGCTGGCAAGGTGGGCATCGGAACGACTGCGCCGGCCTACAGCCTTGATGTCAGTGGAGCTTCAGGCATTCGCTCAACTTCAAATATTTACTCGACCGCATTTATTTATTCCTCAGACGAATCTCAGAAAGAAAATATCCAGACGGTGACCGGCATTGACGTCATCAAAAAGCTGCGTGGTGTGAGTTTCAACTGGAAAGACGACGGTCGAGCAGATATTGGCTTGATCGCGCAAGAAGTCGAACAAGTCCTACCAGAAATAGTCCACACCGACTCCGAGACCGGGTTGAAATCAGTCGAGTACGGCAACTTGGTCGCGCCCTTGATTGAAGCAGTCAAAGAACAGCAAAAGCAGATCGAGGCGCTACAGCAAGCAATCAAAAAACTGCAATAATGAAAAGGACATATCTGTTTGCGATTACTGCCGGGATATTCTTCCTGCTATCCGGAGTTATCTTTGCTTTAAATTCTTGGAGCGAGGGTTATCAGATCGGCCAAGAGAGCAAAGTTGTCTATGTTGGTTCGGCACAAAATTGTTATTTAGTTTCCAACACAAGTGGCAGCTCTTATTTTCTGCCGACTAAGAATATCGACGAATGGCGTGAATTCGCCGCCAACACCCCAAGTGGAGTTACCGTCAAAGGATGCACCTGTAACGATGTTTTGATGGCTGGTAAATCCACCGGCAACGGTGTTTACCAGATTTACCTTTCCGGCCGCAATCTTAACGCTTATTGCGATATGGCGACCGAGGGGGGCGGCTGGACGATTATCGACTACAATCGCGACCACGGCTGGAGTAACTTCTTCAATCGTTGGGTTGTTTTGAATGGCGGTCGAATCGCTAGCACTGCTAGAAGCTCGGATTCCTGGAAATCCTGGTTTACTCTAACTGCATCTGGAGGAAATCTGAAACTCCGACAGAGCTCAAACTGTAGTACGGTAACTAGTCCTGGATCAAGTGCAGTTTGGCGCGCAACTGGAAATTTTTATGGCTGTGTTTATTACAATCGTAACTGTGACCAGAGTGGCAATACCTGCTACGTCTGTAAAGATAATTACGGGCCGAACCCGCCAAATAACGGAACTTGTGACCATCAAAGCGCAGGACCGAATGAAACCTATCCTTACGTCTGTAATTTTGACTGGTGGAATACTGCTCCTTCGCTTGGCATCAACGGTCAAAATTGCGTCGCCTTCAAATACAAATAAAAAGGCGGACTCACGCCCGCCTTCTGAATTGAACTTAGGATAACAGAATTACTTAACCTTTTTCCGAATGAAAGCCGGAACCTCAAGGTCATCTTCGGCTGCTTTGTTGCCCGCCTGAGGAGCACCGAAGGAGCGTGAGGAAACCGCGCGCTTGGCAGCCGCCGCAGCTTTGGACTTCTCATCGAATCCTGTCGCAATGACCGTGATCTTGATCTCACCGGTGTAGCTGTCGTCGATGACTGCACCAAAGATAATGTTCGCTCCTGGGTCAGCAGCAGCGGTGATAACCTTAGCGGCTTCATCAACTTCGAACATTGAGAGATCGTTGCCACCAGTAACGTTGAAGAGTAGGCCTTTGGCGCCATCGATCTCCTGCTCCAGGAGCGGAGAGTCAATCGCCGCCCGAGCCGCTTCGACAGCCCGATTTTCACCAGTGCCATAACCGATACCCATCAGGGCCGAGCCAGCGTTTTGCATCACATTCTTCACATCAGCGAAGTCGACGTTGATCATGCCGTGGACGGTAATTAAATCAGAGATACCTTGAACACCCTGGCGCAATACATCGTCAACAACTGTAAAGGCATCATGGATCGGAGTCTTTTTATCAATGATCGAAAGAATCTTGTCGTTTGGGATCGTAATCAGTGTATCAACTTTATCTTTCAGGTCTTCGATACCAGTACCCGCACGCTCGCTGCGCTTCTCACCTTCGAAGGTGAAGGGCTTGGTCACAACGGCAACAGTCAAGGCGCCGGCCTCTTTGGCAATTTCCGCAATCACCGGAGCTGCGCCAGTACCGGTACCGCCACCCATCCCACAAGTGATGAAAACCATATCTGTATTTTCGAAATGGCCGCGAATTTCTTCAGAGGATTCTTCGGCAGCCTTCTTACCTACGTTCTGGTCCGAACCAGCACCGAGTCCACGAGTCGTGCCTTTGCCAATATTGATCTTGGTCGGGGCATTGTTGTGGTAAAGCGCTTGCGCGTCCGTATTGATCGCCACGAAATCCACTCCCGAGACTTGGGCCTTGATCATCCGGTTTAGCGCGTTGTTGCCGGAACCGCCAATGCCGATGACTTTGATCTTGGCGACCGGCGAGATACCGGGACTAACCTCTTGGGCCGAAGCCGAGTTAGAGTTTTTCGGAGCGCCACCGAAAAGATTTTTGAGACTGTCAGACATTTGGGGAGTGGTTAGGTTGAGAATTTTAAATTAAAAATTTTATTCGTGAAAATTTTGATGAGTAAATTTTGTCTACGGTAAAAGCTTCTTGAAGAAATTTTTTATTCCATCAAAAGTCTTGCCAAAATCAACACTGGCTATCGAATAACCTCTCGATGAACCCCGGGAGCCAAAAAGCACAAGGCCAATCGCCGTAGCGTAGGCCGGATCGTCAATCTTATCGACGATGCCGTCGACAGCTGTAGGAAAACCGATTTGCACTGGGAGCGAAAGAGTCTCTCGGGCAAGCTCGATCAGTTCTGGAATTTTCGCACCGCCACCCGTAATCACTGCACCGGCTGGCAACTGCCCGTCACGTTCAATCGTAGCCAGTTTCTCGTTAACCATCGAGAGGATCTCATGATAGCGAGCATGGATAATCTCAGCTAGTTGCCTCCGTTCGATAATCTGCGAATCAGCTTTGGAGATCGCCGCTAAATCAATCGTCTCGCGATCAGAGACATCGGCCGGCTTGGCTGTGCCGTATTCAATCTTCAGCTTCTCAGCCGCATCGACACTCGTACGCAATCCAATCGCAACGTCATTTGAGACGCTATCTCCACCAACTGGCAAAACAAAGGTGCCTATGACGACGCCTTCTTCGTAAACGGAAATCCCGGTCGAACTAGCACCGATATCAATCGCTACTACACCAAGCTCTTTCTGGCGTTTAGATAAAACGGCTTCAGCTGCAGCCAGCGGAGCTGGAATGAAATCATCGATATCGACACCAGACTGGTGTACTGCGTTTTCCAAATTTTTGAGAGCTGGGGTCAGCCCGGTCAGGATGTGTGCTTCGACCTCCAAGCGAACCCCTTTCATGCCCAATGGGTTACGGACACCGGTCTGCTCGTCGATCGTATAATTCTGGGGGATCACACGGAGAATCTGTCGGTTGGCTTGAATATTGACCGCCTGAGCAGCTTCAAGGACCCGTTCGACATCCCCAGCGGAAATTTCCCCGCCATGCGGCACAGCAATAACACCTTTAGAATTCATGGCTGCGAGATGTGCCCCACCGACAGCGACAGTAGCATGGTGGATCGGCGCACCACTCATCCTTTCAGCATCTTCAAGTGAAGCGGTGATAGCCGAGATTGTCTCATTGACATCGACGATTGCTCCCTTGCGTAGACCAGCCGACGGTGAAACACCAGCCCCAACTACATTTGGCAAAACATCCCGCTCATCAATATTGGCAATAACCGTACGGATTTTATTGCTACCAATATCGAGTCCGACTACTGTGCTATCTTTTGCCAAAGTCGCGTGTTTAAGATTGCGGTCAGTTTAAATTTCTCAATTTACAGACGCAAATTTACTCGAACAATTTTTGAGTTCAATTTCACTTTTCTGGAAAATTTTTGTATTCAGTAAAAAATTTTATTTAAAGCCATTTACTCGATTTGCAAAAAAAAATCGCTTCAATAAAAATCACGATATGAATCAAATTTCTCAAGCCGAATCCCGGCCAAGCACCCAGCAGACTTTCTTTGCCCGCACGATGGGTTATTTCGCCTTAGCGTTGGCTGCTGCTGCCGGCGGAGTAAGCACTGGAATATTTTTACTGCCCCCAAACCTCCTGGCTAGCCGCGGATTTATGTTCGCAATGTTCGCAGCTACGCTAATCTTAGTTTTTACTTCTAGAAAATGGAGTATCGGGCGTTTTGGATATTTATTTTTAATCCTGTTTGCTGGGGTTCTAGGAATCACAATGGTTCCCTTGCTAGCTTTCGCGGCCTTGACAGCTGGGACAACCGTTCTGGCAAAAGCACTTCTTGCAGCAGTTTCAATGTTCGTCGGAATGGCTATTTTCGGATTTACAACCCGAAAAGACCTGAGTGGGATTGGCGGCTTCCTGATGGCAAGTTTGATCGGCATGATCGTAGTTTCACTAATTACGCTTATCCTGCACTTTTTTGGAATTTCGGTCTGGAGTAATGGAATTGAGTTGATTTTTTCTGGCTTTGGTATTCTAATATTCGCTGGATTTGTAGCCTATGATTTTCAAAAAATAAAAAATAGAAGTGATACTATTTCGCCAATACAAGCTTCAATCTCTCTTTTCCTAGATTTCATTTTGCTTTTCCAATACATCCTGCGCTTTATGACTGCCCTGTCGCGGGATTGAACAAAAAAATTTTGCAAGTAGCTTTTTTTTGATTAAAATTTTTTGCGAATTAACCCTCACCAAAATGTCCCACAAAATCAAAGCCCTCACGCTTGGTCTCGCCGCCCTCGTGGGAGTTTCGACGTTCGCCACGGTGACCGCGCCGAGCGTTGCGGCGGCGGACGATATCAACAAGACCTGTACTCAGTGGCAGATTGACCAAGGGATTTGTACGCCAGGTTTGCGAGATTTAGTTCTCAGCATTCTCAACTGGTTTATGTTCTTCCTCGGTTTGGTCGCTACAGGCTTCTTGGTTTATGGAGGCTTTCTCTACATCACTTCTGCTGGTAGCGATGAGAACGTCAAACAAGCCAAAAAGATTATCATCTACGCGGCGGTTGGTATCATCGTGATCATCCTTTCGGCTGTCCTCGTCAATGCACTAGTCAACATGCTGGCGCCGGGATCAGCTGACAGTCCGGGAGTTTAATTTGCTTGACTCTGTTTAAGACTTAAAAAGCCCCCGGTTTACCGGGGGCTTTTTGTTGCCCGAAAAATTGAGTTTGTGCGCTACGCAGGAGGATTTGTTAAAATTTCGCCACAATGAAATCCGACCTCAAATTTCTCAAAATTTTTTCCACCAAAAGCGCGGCTGAGCTCAGTAGGGAGATTTGTCGCAAAATCGGAGTAAATCCTGGAAAGCTAACCAGCAAAAAATTTGCCTGCGGCGAGCAATACGTCCAAATCGGAGAAAGCGTGCGGGGCTGTAACTGCTTTGTGATTTCGACTGCAACCCAAAATGTCGATGAAGATTTGATGGAGCTCTTCTTGATTATCGACGCTCTGAAACGCAGTCTCGCCAAATACATCCACGTCGTGATCCCACATTTCGGCTACGCTAGGCAAGACCGAATCACTGATCCGCGCGAACCAATCTCAGCTAAGCTGGTAGCTAACCTGATCGAGACCGCCGGAGCTAAACACATCATCACGCTCGATCTGCACTCAGACCAAACTCAAGCTTTTTTCGAAAAACCAGTCGATAACCTCACAGCCCAGAAGTTATTCCTAGATTACTTAACCAGAAGGAAGATCAAAAATCCGGTCGTCGTCTCACCTGATGCCGGTGGTGCCAAAAAAGCCGAACGCTTCGCCAAGCTGCTGAATGCTGACCTAGCAATCCTGCATAAATCCCGACCAGCCCACAATCGTGCGGAGATCCAAAAAGTCGTCGGTGAGGTCAAAGGCAAGACTGCAATTCTCTTCGACGATATTGTTGACACCGGTGGATCAGTCGCCGCGGCTGCGGATGTTTTACGCAGCAAGGGCGCCAAGCAGGTATATCTAGCAGCGACCCACGCGGTTCTTTCCGAAGATGCTTTGGTGAAACTCGGCCAGGCGAAGTTCACGGAAATCATCTTCACTGATTCAATTCCGCAGAAATTTGGCAAGCTAAAAAACGTCAAAGTGATCTCTATCGCCGATCTGCTCGCCAAAACAATCAGCGGCGTCCATGCTGGCCGCTCTGTGTCGAAGTTTTGGGAGACGCATAAGAACTAAACCAAGTAGCCCTTCTCCTCACACTCCTGCAGATCTTTTTCGAAGACTTTGCTAAACGGGATTTTGTTTTCCGTGTGCAGCTTCTCAAGCTGATCGAGCATCGCGGCTGAATCCCGGAGAAACTCAGAGAAAGATTTTCGCTGGGCGACAGCCGCGAGAGCTAACCAATAAAAAACCTGAGAACTTTCTAAAAGAAAATCCGTTTCAAAATCGTCGGAATGCCGATGGCTCCCGTCGATGACGCCAGCCAATTCAGTAAACTCTTCATCCGCACGCTGGAGAAAAAAATCGGCATCCTTTGATTTCAAAATTTGTGAAGTTCCGGATTCTGGAAAATCACCGTCGCGGAGTTTGTCGAAAACAGCGAAAAGTTTTTCGGCAAGAGCGCGTTCATTTTCGGTCACAGAACTTTTTTAAAGAAGCAACTGCGCGCACCAGTGTGGCAAGCTTTCAGGCTCTCATTGTGTTTGACTTTGATGAGAATCGAATCGTCATCACAGTCCGCGAGAATTTCGACGACATGGAGGACATTGCCGCTAGTCTCGCCTTTCTTCCACAACTTCTTACGTGAGCGAGAAAAGAAGTGGACTTCTTTCGTCTCGATCGTTTTTTCGTAAGCTGCGCGATCCTGGAAGGCCAGCATGAGAATCTCGCCAGTCCGCTCATCTTGGACAACAGCC
This sequence comes from Candidatus Peribacteraceae bacterium, assembly GCA_021734705.1. Classification (GTDB taxonomy): domain Bacteria; phylum Patescibacteriota; class Gracilibacteria; order JAHISY01; family JAHISY01; genus JAHISY01. The sequence continues at coordinate 2,550 of JAIPIJ010000036.1, read as the reverse complement.
GGAATCAATCCGCCCATTTTTTCGAAATCGATAGAAACCTCAATCACGTAGTAATTCTAACGGGAATTTTATTTTCTGCGAGAAATTTTTTAATCGCCGAAATAGACGTTTCCTTGAAGTGGAAAATCGAAGCTGCGAGAGCTGCCTCAGCGGAAGTTTTTTGGAATACTTCTAGGAAGTCTTCGGCTCGGCCAGCTCCCCCGCTCGCAATCACCGGAATTTTGACAGCCTCGGAAACTGCTTTGGTCAATGGAATATCGAAACCTTTTTTCGTGCCATCAGCGTCCATCGAAGTCAGTAGGATTTCACCCGCGCCAAGTTTCTCGCCACGCAAAACCCACTCGATCACATCAATCCCAGTTTTACGCCTCCCGCCATGCGTAACAACTTCCCAACTTAATCCTTTGTCCTTAATCCTTTCTCCTGCCTTCGCATCAATCGCCAAAATCAAATTCTGTGATCCGATCGCCTCAGCAATCTCAGAAATCAGCTCGGGGCGCTCGACTGCAGCAGAATTGATGGAAACTTTGTCCGCCCCCGCCGCGAGAATTTTCTTGGCATCAGCGACTGAACGAATGCCTCCCCCAACCGCGAAAGGGATGAAAACTTGGCTGGCGACCTGCTCAACCATCTCGACAACCGTATCGCGCGAATCTGATGAAGCCGTGATATCGAGAAAACAAAGTTCGTCAGCTTTTTCGGAATCGTAAAACTTAGCTAGCTCGACTGGATCACCAGCATCGCGGAGATTGACAAACTCGACCCCCTTGACGACACGGCCAGCGTCGACATCGAGGCACGGGATGATCCTTTTCGTGAGCACGGTGAGATTTTAGCGTAAAATAAGGGAGATGAATCTAAATGATCTTCGCGCAAAAATCGATGCGACGGACGCAGAAATTTTGAAATTGATCGCCCGGCGCCAAAATCTCGCAGCCGAGATCGCAGCGGCCAAGCGCACTATTGGGAAAAAAGTTTTTGATCCGGCTCGAGAAAAAAAATTATTGGCTGAAAAGAAGAAGCTAGCGACCGAGCTTGGCGTGCCGACCGAACGCGTTGAGAAAATTTTTCGCGCACTTTTCGAAACCAGCCGTTCAGCACAATCCAGTTATTTCGAGCTGGCACGCAAACTCACTCCGAAGAAAATTATTTATCGCGAAAAAAAAATCAAAACCGATTTAAGCCTGCTGGAAATCTTCGCACGACTACGGCAGAACTTCGCTACTTGTTTTCTCTTGGAGTCCCTCGGCAAGGACGCAGATTTTTCGCGCCAGAGTTTCATCGGTTTCGCGCCGCACGCGGTAATCAGCGCCGAGCCAGGGAAATTAATTGTCGATAAAAAAGTTTTCGCCACACCGAATCCCTATCTCGCTCTGAAAAACTTCCTGCCAAAAATTCCGAAAGGCCGGGGTTTCCGCGGCGGACTCTTTGGCTATCTGACTTATGAAGCGACGCGCTATTTCGAACCCAGCGTACAGTTCAAAAAACATCCGGATTTCCCCGACTTCGAGTTCGGCCTCTACTTCGACGGGCTGATCTTCGACAAAAAAACTGGCGACCTGAAATATTTTTACTTGTCTGAAGATCGCTCGCAGCTGCTGAAAAAAATCTTAACTAAAAAACTGAAGCCAGAGAAGAAATTCCGCGCCAAATTCCTGGGCCACAACACCACGCAAAAAGCTTTTGAACAAAAAGTTCGACTGGGCCAAAAGGAAATCTTCGCCGGCAATACTTTCCAGTTCCAATACGGCCGCAAGAGTTACTTCGATCTCTCCGGTGACCGGATGGAGTTCTACGCTAAATTGCGCGAAGTGAACCCGAGTCCGCATATGTTTTATTTGAAATTTGGGGACGAGCTTGCCCTCCGAAGCTCTAAGCGAAGCTCAGAGCGTAAGAGGGAGTTAATCGGTAGCAGCCCAGAACTAATCGTCCGGGTCGAAAACGGCAAAGTCGAAAATTATCCGTTGGCGGGTACCCGCAAAATCACCGGAGACAAAAAACGGGATGCGGAAATCGCCCGGGAACTTTTGGCAGATGAAAAAGAACGCGCCGAACATATGATGCTAGTCGACCTCGGCCGCAACGACGTCGGCCGAGTCAGTGAATTCGGCAGCGTGCGAGTCCCGAAACTGATGCAGATCAAACGTTTTTCGCACGTCCAACACATCGGCTCAGAGATCGTCGGGAAGCTACGCCAGGGCTTAACTGCTTTCGACGCCCTCGCGACCAATACCCCCGTCGGCACCGTCAGCGGCGCACCCAAGATCGAGACGATGAAGATTATCGAACGACTGGAGAAAGACCCCCGCGGGCCCTACGCCGGCGCCGTCGGCTTCTTCAGCCTCACTGGCGACTGCGTCTTCGCCGCCAATCTGCGCAGCCTTTTCGCAGCTGGGGAAAAAGCCACCGTCCAAGCCTCTGCCGGCATTGTCGCGGACAGCGTCCCGAAACACGAATTCGGTGAAGTGGAGAAGAAAGTCCGTGGGGTAATCACGGCGCTGAAAGAAGCAAGTAAATAAGCCTTGGCTATTACCCCATATGGTCATTCCG
>JAIPIJ010000035.1 GCA_021734705.1 Candidatus Peribacteraceae bacterium | reverse complement strand
TGATCAAAAAAGGTTTCTCAAATCCGATCTACGCGACTCCGGCGACAAGGGATCTCTGTGAAATTATGTTGGCGGATTCAGCCTACATCCACGAGCAGGATGCTAAATACCTTGCAAAGAAAGTTTGGCCGAAGCCTAAACCGCTTTACACCAAGGAAGATGCGGCTGCGACAATGCCGTTTTTTCAAACCAAAAAATATAATGAAGTCTTTGAGCCGATTGAAGGAGTCAAAGTCCGCTTTATCGATGCCGGTCACATCCTCGGAGCTGCCCAAGTTGAAATTGAATTCAGTGAAGGTGGTAAGACACGAAGGATTGGATTTACCGGAGATTTGGGACGTAAAAATCTGCCGATTCTGCGTGATCCAGCACAATTCCAAAATCTTGATGTATTGATTACTGAATCAACTTATGCCAATCGTTTGCATGATGATATCAAAGAAGTTGAAGAAAAAATGTTGGCTATTGTCGAAAAAACCGCCAAGCGCGGCGGGAAGATTATCATTCCAGCTTTTTCAGTAGAACGCACCCAGGAAATTGTTTACGTCCTGCATGATCTTCACGCGAGCGGTAAGTTGAAGCTCAATCTACCGATTTTTGTAGATTCACCTCTAGCGGTGAACGCGACTGACATTTTTAAAAAGCATCGGGAGTGCTACGACACTGAGACCTATGAGGATTTTATCGAAAAGGGTAAAGGTCCTTTTACGATGCAATCGCTCGAATACGTGCGTGATGTAGAGCGCTCTAAAGAGCTCAATACAATCCACTATCCGGTCATTATTATTTCAGCTAGTGGTATGTGTGAGGCGGGACGGATTCGCCACCATCTGCGCAATAACATTTCCGATCCCAAAAACACCGTTCTGATAGTCGGTTTTCAGGCTGAGAATACCTTGGGTCGCAGGCTGGTCGAAAAAGTTCCTGAGGTGCGGATTTTTGGTGAACCGGTTGACCGTAAGTGCGAAGTGGATATTCTGAACGCCTTTTCGGCTCACGCTGATCGGGATGAGCTTTTTGCTAATATCAAAAGCTCCGCAGCCAGCAAAGTTGTCTGTGTCCACGGCGAACCTGAATCAGTTGAGTTCTTGGCTGAGCGTGCACGCGCAGAACTACAGATTGAGGCAATTGTCCCTGAGGAGGGAAAAGAATTTGAAATTTAAAAAAAAGCGGCCGCAGGCCGTGAGCGAAGCTTGCACCTCGATTCGTTCTCACTTCGTTCGAACTCACTCGAGGCACTCGACTAGACTCTTTACGTATTTTTTGGAAACTGAATGGTCGCAGACCACGAGCGGAGTTCCGCGTTGGCAGAACGAAGTCGAGTGGTGGGTGCTGAGGGAGTCGAATTCGCCACGGCGAACATTCTGCCCTCCGACCTTCTCGGTGTAAATCCGCCGCGGTGGACTCTAACCAACTGAGCCTATTTTAGTCGAGATTTCTTCTCTGCCTTTTCCTGTTTTTAAAAATCTCTCTCTTGGCATCGCCTCAGATCTACTCGGAAATTCTTCAAAATAAGCTAATTTCCACGGTCTAAATTTTGAAGTGTATCCGCTGCCGCTTGAATTGTGCTCAAATAGCCTTTTTTCCAAATCTCTAGTTTGACCAATATAAATCTTCCCCTTTTTGTTTGTTAGCACATATACCTTAAACATTTTTGGGAATTAATTGGTGGGTGTTGAGGGAGTCGAACCCCCGACCTTCTCGGTGTAAACGAGACGCTCTAACCAACTGAGCTAAACACCCGGAATTTTAAATTTTATTGAACGATTTCTTCTCGGTGTAAATCCGCCTAGGCGGACTCTAACCAACTGAGCTAAACACCCGGAATTTTAAATTTTATTGAACGATTTCTTCTCGGTGTAAATCCGCCTAGGCGGACTCTAACCAATCCGCCCCAGTCCGCCCCAGGCGGACACCCTTTTCCGGGTGATTTTAGCTGTGAAAGTAAACCCGGACAAACCTTATTTTGCTTCTGCTAAAATTTTTTTATGAAAAGTGTGCGTTTGCTAGTTGCTTTGATCTCAATACTGACGGTACTGCCTGCTTGCGGAGTGGACCAAGCTGGTGAGACTGTAGGGGAGCCCAGTCAAGCGGTTCAGCTCGGCGAAGTGAGTCCGTTATTTTTACTATCGGCGAGCTTCGCTCGCCAACTAGAAGCTTTTGATTTGGAGTTTGGTGATTTTGCCCTAGCGCCGGATTTTTTTGGTCTGCCATACCAAAACACTCAGATCGAGATTCTGCAGGATGATTTGCAGCTCATTACAGCTTTTGAACTGCAGTTGCCGGCTGAAATGTCCTATGACGATTTGCTAGAACTGCTGGGAGCTGAGATTGATAATAGCCAACTGCAGTCAGCTGTTTTCGGAGCGGATTCGTTCTACTTCGCGAAAGGCGGAAACTCGGTCAATATTCTTCCTTTCGGCAATAACGTCTTAGCCTTTCAATTCGCCAAGCCAGATTTCGAAAGAGTGCGCGACTTTATTGCTTCGCTGCTGATTTTCCGTTAATTCGGTTTTGCCATTCTTGTAATAAATGCCGGCGCTGGTCAGTTTCGTGGAATTTTAAAACTTCATCAGAAATTACTACAGCTGTTTTGGAAGTATTTTTGCGTTTCTGTCCAGCGCGCTGCAACTGCCATTTGCGCAGTAGTTTTTCTAGCAAGTCGCCCAGCCGGCCACTTAATATTTTTTCACCAAAGCTTTTTTTGTGGATACGCCTAGCAGTCGTCGGTAATTTCAAATTCGGAAAAACTTTTTGGATCCAAGTGTTAGCTGCAAAGAACTCTGCGCTATCTCCACGGATTGGGACTAGTGTAGCTGCCCAAAATGCCAAGTAGGGGTCATACGGCCCAATTTTAAGTTTTTCAAGGTCAAGCGCGTTGTCGGCCAGGAAGAAGGAAAGGCAAAAACGGCCAGAGATTTTTTTCCCGTGGCGGCGCATTCGAAAAATCTGCGCCCAGAAGGTTAGAAAAAAACGGGCCGTAAAGAGTCGGTTTTTTGGTGCGACAACTAGCAGGTCAATATCAGAATTTCTTTCCGGCCAGCCCATTGCCAAGGTGTTACCCACGGCAACGAAACGCAAAAATGGTACTAGGCGCAGCACGAAAAGATGCCTGGCAACACGGCGCCAGAGTTTGCCGGCCTGGAACTGATAGCCACAGCGTTTCACAACGCTGGCGTTTTTTCCACGTAAAAAATAAAAACCAAAACTTGATCCAATCCGACGATCTTTTTTTAGGACTTGTTCGATTTCTTTGGGGTTGGCCCTTTGCCAGAAGAGGAAACGATGCACCTCTTCAAGTGAAGCCGCTTGCCCGAATATGTCAAACCAGCAAAGTGTTTGCCAGACGTTTTCGGCGAGGGAAGTTTTCACGCGAATCATTTTAGCCTTTTCGCTAAAATTCGGTCGTGGACAAAATTCGGAACACACTACGCAAATTGCCTGACTCACCGGGAGTATATCAATTTTTAGATTCTGCCGGAAATGTTATTTACATTGGCAAGGCCAAAAGCCTGAAAAAAAGGGTTCGGAGTTATTTTCAAAAGAATCTTAAAACTCCCAAGATTGAACGCTTGCTAGTTACGGCGACTGACTTGAAATGGTTGGAGACGAATTCTGAGACGGAGGCTCTCACGCTTGAGGCTAACCTTGTCAAAGAGCTGCAGCCGAAATTCAACGCGCTGCTGCGTGATGATAAGCATTTCCTGTATTTCAAAATTACGAAGGAAGACTTCCCGCGGATTCTCTCAGTACGTAAAATCGAGCAGGACGGAGCGAAATACTTTGGCCCTAAGACCGATTCCAAAGCTGTACGCGATACAATCCAGCTAGTCCAGAAGCTCTTCAAAGTTCGTACCTGTAATCTTGGCATTCGGGCGCAGGATTCGGGAGCGGAGGTCTTTAAAAAAACTATTAAATATCCTTGTCTCTTTGCGCATATCAATTTTTGTACAGCGCCCTGTGATTCCAAAATTTCCCGTGAAGATTATGCCGAATCTGTTACCGCGGCCGTGGATTTTCTTTCTGGCGATTCTAGTAAGATTCTTCACAATCTACGCACCAAGATGTCCGCTGCTGCTGCTGAAAAGAAATTTGAGCTAGCTGGACAACTGCGCGATCAAGTTAGTGCGATTGAAAATTTATCAGCCAAGCAGTTAGCTTCCGCAACAGATTTAGCTTCAAGAGATGTAGTTGGTGTCAGGATAGACTTTAAGAAAGCTTATTTTGCTTTATTGCAGGTCCGTGATGGCAAGCTGATTGATGCCAAAAATTTTGTTTTTTCAGTCGGGGAGAGCGAGCTGCCCGAAATTCTCGAAAGTTTCTTGACTCAGTTTTTCTCGCTTTCTACTGAGGTTCCGCCAGAGATTTTACTGCCGGAAAAAATTGAAAATGTCTCTGCACTGGAACAGTGGTTAGCTGAAAAACGTGGTGCGCGAGTTAAAGTTTTGTTTCCTAAAAAAGGTGGCAAATCAAATTTGCTGGCTTTGGCAGAGAAAAATGCCGCGGCGTTTGCCGTACAAAGCAAGGCCAAATTCGAAAACGCCAGCGCACGAACAGTCGGTGCGGCGGCAGAGCTAGCCAAGTTGCTCGGGACTGAAAAAGAGCTGAAACGTATCGAGGCTTATGATATTTCGCACTTCGCTGGGACCGCCACAGTCGGTTCGATGATAGTTTTTGAGCGCGGTGAACCCAAGAGTTCTGACTACCGCCATTTTAAAATTCGCTCGCTTAAAAAAGGTGCTGTAGATGATTATGCCAGTCTTGCTGAAATTCTTGCTCGGCGGATGGAATATCTTGTTCCGCAAAACATTCCAGGGTACAAAATTCGCCGGCCGCGTAAGGCTGAAGCAAAGATTCTCGAGCAATCAAAATTACGCGACTTCACAACTGGTAAACAGCTTTCCGATTTGAGTAATTTTCTGGTTGCTGAATTTGATAAAAAGGTTGTCGCTCGAGCCCAGATTCACGAATGGAAGAAAGAAAAACTCTTCGGGCTTTATAGCGTCTGGGTTGATCCGGAGCACCGTGGTAAACGTCTTGGCCAGAGCTTGATTCGGGAGCTACTACGCAAGAGTAAAGCCAAAAAAGTTTATTTGAATTGCCACCACTCATTAGCCAACTACTACGCTGAGCTCGGCTTTCAAGAGATTCGCAAAACGCCGACTTTTTTCGAGAAGAGTTTGCGCGAGTTTTGCCACCGAGATCCAGATACTGAGTTTTCAGAACAAATCTTCATGGTCTGGGAGCGTAAAACTGCCAGCGGAGATTCTTCGTTCAAATCTAAGCCGCAACTAATTATTCTGGACGGCGGGAAAGGCCAACTTTCCACAGTGCTGGATAAAGTGCAATTTCCTAAGAATATTACTGTTGCCGCTCTGGCAAAAAAGAACGAGGAAATTTGGCAACGCGATGCTAAGGGAAAATTTAAAAATATCATCCTGCCACGTGATTCCACAGCGCTCTTCTTGGCCCAAAGAATTCGTGACGAAGCTCACCGTTTTGCCAATTCGTTACGGGAGAAGCTACAGAATTCTTGGAAAAAATAGGCTAAGATAGCGAGCCGAAAATAACTGACTTAATGCTAATTGCTGAAACCTTAGCTCTCGATGATCCGCGGATAGAGGAGTTTCTTGCACAGCAGAAATTTTTACCGATTCAGCAGACCCCAGCCTGGGCGCGTTTCCAAGAGAGCTTGGGGGTCGCAAGCCTGCGAGTCGCGGTTTTTGAAGATTCTACTTTGGTTGCTTTTGCGCAAATATTTTTGAAAAGGCTGCCCCTTGGTTTCAGTAAGCTCGAAATTCCACGTGGTCCACTTTTTCAGGAAACATGGAATACGAAACACGAGGCAGAAATTTTCGAGTTGATAGTAGCTGAAGTTGAAAAAATAGGCTGGAAACAAAACGCAGTTTTTTCACGTTTTGAGCTCCAAGCGGGCTTGGCATTGAATTCTTCTAAACTCGTTCTGGCCCGCGAAGAAAATTTTCCATTGGCGACAATTAGGTTGGATCTCACGAAATCAATGGAAGATTTACTTGCTGAGATGAAGCCTAAAGGCCGCTACAACATTCGAGTTGCGGAGCGCCACGGCATTACGGTTACAGCCGAAAAATCGGCCGACACCTTCTTCGCGTTGCTGCAAAAAACTACTGCTCGCGATGGATTTTCCGGGCATTCTAAATATTTCTACCAAAAGTTGCTCGATACGCTCGGGGAGGACGGCCTGCTTTTGGTCGCTAGCCAAAATACCACACCATTAGCAGCGATTCTAGTTACTTTTGGCGGGGACACGGCGACTTACTATTTCGGCGCAAGTGACCACGCTTACCGTAATCTCATGGCACCTTATCTGGTTCAGTTCGAAGCGATCAAAATAGCCAAAGAGCGCGGCTGCAAATTCTACGATTTCCTAGGAGTTGCCCCGCCAGATTTACCCAAGCATAAATTAGCCGGAGTCTCGAAATTCAAGGAAAAATTTGGTGGCGAATTGGTCGAGTACCCGGTACCCCGACTTAGGGTTTTCCGCCCTTTGCTTTACCGAATTTTCCGCCTTGTGAAGACTTTGAGGCCTTAATTTTCAGCTTATTCTCCTTCCAAAGCTGTAGGGCATCGGCCGCGGTTTTCACTTTTTTACGGTCTGGACCAAAGACCCAAGAATGCCTGGTAATAATTTTGCGTTCGATTTTGCGCAAAACCCCATCCATCTTAAATTTGTTCTGCTCGCTGGCAATTTGGGTGATCATTATGATGTTGAAAATCAAATCACCAAGCTCTTCTTCAAGATTGGCCAAATCATTTTTCTTGATTGCCGCCAAAGCTTCGTCAGCCTCTTCTTCCAGGCTTTCCGCCAGTGAGCGAATAGTTTGTTTGCGATCCCAAGGGCAGCCGGTAGGGGAGCGTAGTTTTTTCGCGAGCTTGAGTAATTTTTGAAAACGCTTCATTTGCCAAAGTTACGTTTTTGTTCACGAAAAAATTCCAGTGCGCGTTCGAGCTCCGTGACATCAAATTCGGGCCAGAACTTTTCTGAAAAATAAAATTCAGCATAGGCCAGTTGCCAAAGCAGGAAATTCGATAACCGGCGCTTGCCGCCAGTGCGAATTAGTAGATCAGGATCTGGTTGTGTCCCGGAAAAGAGTTCTCGAGAGAAGTTTTGCTCAGTCGCACGCTTGCCGGATTTAAGCAGCACATTGGCAGCTCGGACGATTTCTGCTCGGGCTCCGTAACCAATCGCGAGATTCAAGATCAATTTTTTATGCGCTTTAGTCTCTTCGGATAATTTTTTGAGAGCCCGCTTGGTTGAAGCTGGGAAGCCTTTTAGTTCTCCAAAAATATTGATGTGAATTTCATTTTCAAAAAAAGTTGTATTATCTTTAGCGAATTTCTCAACTAATTGAAAAAGGCTCTTAAGTTCACTTTGGTTTCGATTCGCTAAATTTTCAGTTGAAAGCGCATAAATAGTCAGGTGTGTAATGCCACTTTTGATAAAGAGCGGTAGCAGTTTCCGTAAGTTTTCTACACCACGGCGATGCCCGACCAGCCGCGGGAGCCCGCGCCGCCGCGCCCAGCGGCGATTACCATCCATAATCAAGGCGAGATGGAATTTTTCAGTGTGCAATTTACAATGTTCAGTGTGCAATGGATTTTAGCATTAGCTTTTATGAAGGATTGTAAGGATTATGAAGAGCTTTAAAGAGCTTTGAGGAATTTAACTCTTTAGTGATATTTGGCAAAGTAAATTTACTTTTTGCGTTTTTTGGCCGACTTCTTTGTTTTGGCAGGAACGGCTTTCTTGATAGCTCGCTTACCTTTTTTATCATCGGCTTTCTTCTTGGCTGAGCTCTTCTGTTCCTTTTTCTGTGCAGCGACATCTTTTTTGGCGGCTTTCACAAGTTTGTCTAAATCAGATTTTTCCGCCGCTTTTTCCATTTTTGCGACCGCTTCGTCTGGTGAAATGTTTGGTTCAGGTGCCTTTTTACCATCTCCACTCAGCAGCTTATCGACCGCTCCCGAAACTTCTTCGATTGCCTCTTGGATTGCTTCGGGCATCTTTTCCAGTAATGAGACTGAGGCCACCGAATCGTTTTTCACGCGCATCAGAATGACACCTTGTGTGGCACGGCCGCGCATTGGAATTGAATTAACATCCATGCGGATTGTCTGCCCGCGCTTTGAAATTAACAATAAGTCAGCGTCAAGCTCAGGTTGCAAGACTTTGGCACCGACAACTTTCCCGGTTTTCGCGGTCACGTTCAGCGTTTTTACTCCGCCAGCTCCACGGTGGGTAGCACGGTACTCTGAGATCAGAGTCGCTTTACCGAGACCTTTTTCTGTGACGGTTAGCAGCTTTTCTTTAGTAGGATCGCCGACGACATCCATTTCAACTACATGGTCATTCGCGCCTAACTTGATACCGCGTACGCCAGCAGCAGAACGACCCATCGCGCGGACATCTTTCTCGTCAAAACGACAGCATTTACCCTCGTAAGAGACGATTACGATTTCACTAGTACCGTTGGTGCCTTTGACCCAGTTCAGCTCGTCTCCTGAATTTAAACGAATCGCGATCAAACCGGACTTACGCACATTGGCGAAGTCAGCCATTAGGGTTTTTTTCACAGTTCCACCTTTGGTGCAGAAGAATAAAAATTGTTTCGCCTCCTCAGTACCTTCGCGGACTATACGCATCGCGGTAATGTATTCGCCGTTTTGGGTTTGGATCAGGTTGGCGATGGCTGTGCCTTTGGCTTGGCGGGTGGCTTGCGGAATTTCGTAAACTGGTAAGCGGAAAACCCGTCCGGTGTTGGTGAAGAACATTACATCGTCATGATTTTTCGCATGGCGGATGATCTTAACATCATCCTCTTCCTTCGTAGTCAGGCCAATCACGCCGACACCACCGCGTTTCTGCGAACGGAAAGAATTTGGGGCGACGCGCTTCACGTAGTTTTCCGTAGTGAGCATTAGAATCATTTCCTCGTTCGGAATCGTATCCTTGGCCGAGAATTCACCGATACCACGGGCTAAAACCTTGGTGCGGCGCTCATCGGCATATTTTTCATTGATTTCAGCGAGTTCTTCTTTGATCACGCCCATCAGCTTCTTCTTGTCGGCGAGTAGGCTTTCGAGATACTTAATCAGCTTGTATTTCTCTTTCAATTCATCTTCGATCTTCTGCCGCTCCAATCCTGCCAGTGCCTGCAGACGCATTTCCAGGATCGCTTTGGACTGGGCATCGGAAAGCTTGAACTGCTTCATCAAAGCCGCATGGGCTTCTTCTTTAGTCTTTGATTTGCGGATGGTCGCGATGACCTTGTCGATGTGGTCCAGCGCTAGCTTCAAGCCTTCCAGGATATGGGCCCGATCTTTGGCTACTCTCAAATCAAATTCGGTCCGGCGAGTGACGACTTCCGTGCGGTGTTCGACGAAGTGCTCGAGGACCTGCTTGAGATTTAGTAAATGAGGCTGCAGACCGCGATCGGTCAGGGCGATCATATTGACGTTGAAATTGCCCTGCAGCTCGGTGAGTTTGTAGAGTTGGTTGAGGATTTTGTTCGGATAACTGTCTTTCTTCAGCTCGATCACGACGCGGATGCCTTCTCGAGTTGATTCATCACGGATGTCGGTGATACCGACTAGCTTTTTATTCTTCACCAAATCAGCGATCTTGATGACGAGATTGGCTTTGTTGACCTGGTAAGGAATCTCCGTAATGACGATCATCGGCTTGCCAGCGCGGCCCTCTTCGATTTTCGCTTGTCCGCGACAGGGGATGGAGCCGCGCCCAGTCGAATAAGCTTCTAGGACCTTCTTACGGTCATAGATGATCCCGCCAGTCGGGAAGTCCGGACCTTTCACGAATTCCATCAGATCTGGGACTTCGCAATCTGGATTATCAATCAGATGAATTACTCCATCAATCAGTTCGCCTAAGTTGTGCGGTGGGATATTGGTCGCCATACCGACCGCGATACCGACTGTACCGTTCAAGAGTAAGTTCGGCAGCCGGGCAGGCAAAACGCTTGGTTCTTTGCGGCTGGCATCGTAGTTGTCCCGCCAGTCGACAGTCTCTTTGTCGATGTCTGCCAGCATTTCCTCAGACAATTTCCGCATTTTGGCCTC
>JAIPIJ010000034.1 GCA_021734705.1 Candidatus Peribacteraceae bacterium | reverse complement strand
GTTCTTAAAGATTGCTTGTTTCATTGAAAGGAGCTGGATGTGGGTACTTCTAGGCATAAAAAAGCAGGATTAGCTTGCCACCAAGATACCCTGCTCCTAAAACCCAAAGGTAACCCTAATTGCTGCAATCGTAACAAAATTATGCAAGTTTTTATTCTAAAATAAAACTATGAAAACCTCGCCAAATAGCCAGATCGTGATTTACAAAGCTCCTAACGGGAATCTGTCTTTGGATGTGAAGTTAGAGAATGAGACTATCTGGCTTTCTCTAAATGAAATTGCCGAGCTTTTTAGTAAAGATAAATCTGTTATTTCTCGTCATCTAAAAAATATTTTTACCGAACACGAACTTGAGAGGAGTTCAGTTGTTGCAAAAAATGCAACAACTGCCGCTGATGGAAAAACATATTTAGTCGAGTTTTACAACCTCGATGCAATTATCTCTGTCGGCTATCGAGTCAACTCCAAACGTGCCACTCAGTTTCGCCAATGGGCTACCAAAACTTTACATGATCACATCGTCAAAGGCTTCACAGTCAATCCTGACCGCCTCGCAAAAGTCCCAATCGGACGCGTGAAAGAATTCGAACAGGCAATCGCCCTGTTAGAATCCGCACGTCAAAAATCCTTAAATAGCGATGAGGCCAAAGGTTTACTCGAAGTAATTACGAGTTATGCCAAAACCTGGCTACTGCTTGAAAAATACGATAAACGAACTTTGTCAGTTTCCGGCGACAAAAAAACCAGCAAACCGCTTGATCTTGAGAAGGCTCAAATTGCAATCGCGGAATTAAAGAAAAAACTTTTGGCGAACAAACAAGCTGGCAAAATCTTCGGACAAGAGCGTAGCCCCTCACTGGCGGGCATCTTAGGAAATATTGAGCAGTCTTTCGACGGAAAAGACCTTTATCCGACGCTCGAAGAAAAAGCTGCCAATCTGCTTTATTTTTTAGTCAAAGATCACCCTTTCTCCGATGGCAATAAACGCATCGGGGCTTTTCTTTTTATTATTTACCTTAGCCACAATAGCTTCCTTGTAGAGAAGGGCGGCGGGCGCAAATTAAACGACAATGCTCTGACCGCTTTAACTTTACTAATTGCTGAAAGCAACCCGCGACAGAAAGACACGCTGATTGCTCTTACGGTAAATTTACTTAAAAAAAAGGTTTGAAACGCGATTTCCCACGAAAAATCGGGTAAAATGGAGTCCGTTTTCAAATCAAAAATATTAAATCTCCAACCTAAAATGCTCCTCGCCCTTTCCCCACTCGACGGACGTTACGCGAAAAAGGTCGCTGCTCTGCGGCCCTACTTTTCGGAATTCGCGCTGATGAAGTACCGTGTCGTCGTCGAACTGAAATATCTAGAAGCTCTCGGTGCCGAAGCGAAAATTCTAGAAGTTCGCAAATTCTCTACGACGGAGCAGAAACTAATCGAAAAAATCATTCTGAATTTTTCAGAAAAAGATGCCTCCGAAATTAAGAAAATCGAGGCGACAACTAATCACGACGTGAAGGCTGTCGAATATTTTTTACAAAAGAAACTCGCGAAGACCAGCCTTAAAAATCGAATCGCCTTCCTGCATTTCGCGCTGACTAGTGAAGACGTGAATAATCTCGCGACTGCCCTGATGCTGCGAGAGGCTGGGAAATATGAAATTCTACCGGAGCTGAAAAAGCTCCACGCAGAGATCCTACGCCGAGCGAAAAGCTGGAAAAATCTCGCGATGCTCTCACGAACGCACGGGCAACCAGCGACTCCGACTACACTGGGCAAAGAATTTTTCGTCTTAGCCGAACGCCTGAAACGCAAAATCAGCCAGCTCAACCGCCAAGAAGTCCTAGGCAAGCTGAACGGTGCGACCGGCACTTTCGCCGCCCATCAAATCGCCTTCCCAAGCGTGAATTGGGAAAACTTCTCGCGAAAGTTCGTGAAGTATCTCGGTCTCACGCCGAATCTCGCGACCACACAAATCGAATCACACGATTGGATCGCCGAAGTCTGTGATGAATTTCGCGGGGTTAATAATATTCTGACTGACCTGGCCCGCGACGTTTGGGGCTACATTTCGCTGAATTATTTCAAGCTCAAGAAAAAAGAAGGCGAAGTCGGATCAAGCACAATGCCACACAAAGTGAATCCGATTGATTTTGAGAATGCTGAGGGCAATTTCGGAGTAGCGAATGCCCTGCTGGATTTTCTTTCCAATAAACTGCCGATTAGCCGAATGCAGCGAGACCTGACCGATTCGACTGTTCTGCGTAATCTTGGAGTCGCTTTCGGCCACTCATTTTTAGGCTGGCAGAGTTTGCAAACTGGAATGGCGAAACTTGAAGTAAATCGCCTCAAAATTACCGAAGATTTGAAAGCTAATCCGGAAGTATTGGCTGAAGCGATTCAGACAGTCCTACGAAAGAATGGTGACACGGCAGCTTACGAAAAACTGAAGAAACTTACTCGTGGTGAGAAATTATCTGTTGAGAAAATCCGCGCCTTCGTAGATTGTTTGAAAATTCCGGATCAGGACAAAAAGCGGCTGCTCGCGCTAACTCCAGAGAAGTACACCGGAATAGCGGCTAAACTAGTAAGATGAGTAAATGTATAGTGTGTAATGTGCAATGATTTTTTTAATTGCTAAAAGTGTTGCCCAACAACTCGCTAATGACTAATCACTAACCCGAACCAATCAAGCAAACATGCAAGACATCAAAAAAACTCTTCACGATGCGACAGAGCTGGTTTTGGAAGGCCAAAACCGAGTCAAAAGCGCAAAGCTGGCTGAAAAAATTAAAGATTTGGAACAGCAGATGGAAGCGTCGGATTTTTGGGATAATCCGAAACGCGCCCAAAAAATCTCGCGTGAACTCGCTAATCTCCAAAAAACCGTCAACGCTTGGAAGGAGCTTGCCCAGGAACACGCCGACCTGCTTGAGCTTGTTGAGATGACGCAGGAGGAGGATGCGAAAGCAATTGAAGAGATCCGAAAAGAAGCAATTAACTTTGAGAATAAATTGCAAGAGGCCGAGACAGCACTTTTTTTAAGTGGCGAATACGACTCCAGTGATGCGATTTTGGAAATCAAGGTTGGTGCTGGCGGGGTCGATGCGGCGGACTGGGCCGAAATGCTGCTGCGGATGTATTTGCGCTTTTGCGAGAAAAAAGGCTGGAAAACCGAGATTTTAGAAAAATCCGAAGCTGAAGAAGCCGGTATTCGTTCGGCGACAGTCGAGATTCACGGTGAGAATGCTTTTGGTTTGCTGAAAGGAGAAAAGGGCGGCCACCGCTTGGTGCGGCGTAGCCCGTTTAATTCAGCACACTCCCGTGAGACTAGCTTCGCCAAAGTCGAGATCTTGCCGCTAATCGATGATGACAGCGATATCGAGATCCAAAGTGATGAAATCAAAGTTGAAACTTTCGGTGCCAGCGGCGCTGGCGGCCAACACGTGAACCGGACTGACTCAGCCGTGCGCATCACCCACCTCCCGACTGAGATAGTCGTCAGCTGCCAAAATGAGAGGAGCCAACATCAGAATAAAGAACGTGCACTCGAAATCCTGCGCAGCAAGTTAGCCGAACAGCAGCTCGAGGAACGCGAAGCCGAAGAAGCTAAATTGCGGGGCAAAGCAGTCAAGGCCGACTTCGGCGGCGACACGATCCGCTCCTACGTCCTCGACGATAAACGTGTCAAAGATGCCCGAACTGGACTCGAGACGCACGATCCGGATAAATTCCTGGATGGTGATATCGAAGAATTTCTGCGCGCTTATCTAATTTCGAAAAAATGACGCTCAAAGTAGAGACCGGCGAAAAAAATCCGATTCTGCGGAAGAAGTCCGTGAAGGTGACAAAATTCGACAAGAAGTTGAAAAAGCTTTTGAAGGACATGATGGTAACAATGCTGGCCAAAGATGGTGTCGGTCTGGCTGCTCCTCAAGTCGGAATTAACGAGAGAATCGTCGTCTTAAATCTCAAAATTGACGGTCGGAAGTGGCAGACTGTCGCGTTGATTAATCCAGAAATCCTAGATGCCAGCGTCGTAACCGTCTGTGGCGAAGAGGGCTGTCTCTCGCTGCCCGGTATCGTAGGAGAGGTTGAGCGGCATGAGACCGCGACTGTGAAGTTCCTCGACGAAAGCGGCAAACTGCGCCTTTTGGAGCTAGAAGGACTGAACGCCCGAGCCATCCAACACGAAGTTGATCACCTGGATGGAATTCTATTTACCGACCGTGCTAAGAAAATTCGCAAAGAAAAATAAAAGCTTGATTTTTATTTCTACAAGATGTACAATTAAACTGTACAATAAATTTACTATGAATAACACAATCACCTACTCTGCCGCCCGCCAAAATCTAAAAGGCGTTTTGGATAAGGTCTGCAAAAACTGCACTCCTGTATTTATCCAGCGCAGAAATGGTGGCAATGTCGTTGTTTTGAGCGAGAGTGACTTCAACTCTCTCGATGAGACTGCTTATCTAAATACCTCTCCGGCTAACCGCAAACACCTGCAAAAATCTTTGGCTCAATTGAAAAAAGGCGAAGTCATTGAAACTAGTATCGACAGTCTATGAAAATAGTTTTTACCAAAAATACGAAGGCTGATTTTGACTATTGGAAAAAGAAAAAAGCGCCTCAATTCAAGAAAATAAAAACTTTAATCCTCGATATTGTAAAGCATCCTTTCACCGGAATAGGTAAACCGGAACCACTTAAATATGATTATGCAGGATTTTGGTCGAGAAGAATTGACCGCGTCAACCGCCTGGTTTACGAAATCGAAAAAGGCAAGATTATTGTCATATCCTGTAAATACCACTATTAAGTTTTTCACAAAAAATTAACCCCTTTTACATTTAATACAAATTTTGTGTTAAACTCCAAGCATGTTTGAAAACTTTGCCAATTTCCTGATTTCCGGAGCTTTGGGAATCAATCCGGGCAGGATCAATGACGTCAGTGTGTTTTTCATAGCAGACGCAATTCAGATCATCCTGCTAATGCTCGTGGTCATTTTTGGGATTTCTTTAATCAGAACGTTTTTCCCGACTGACCGACTGCGAAAATTTTTTCTAAATTCTAAATTCGGCAGCGCTTATTTCCTCGCAGCTATCTTGGGCGCAGTGACACCCTTCTGCTCGTGCTCCTCAATTCCTCTTTTCCTCGGCTTCCTCGAAGCCGGTGCACCAACTGGAGTGGCTTTCGCTTTCCTCGCCACCTCCCCACTGGTAAACGAAGTCGTCTTCGCGATTATGGCCGGTAAGTTCGGTTTCGCAGTGGCTGGCATTTATGCCTTGAGTGGAATTCTCCTGGGTGTTGCAGCCGGAATGATTTTAGAAAAACTGCTCGGTCGCAAGATTGAGACAGCTGGTAGCGGAGCGAATATTTTCGGCACGCAGTCCGATTTGCCGACTATTTTTGGCGAGCGAATTAAATATTCGGCTAAACGTGCGCTAATGATCTTCCGAAAAATGTGGTGGATTATCCTGATTGGAATCGCGGTCGGAGCGCTGATCCACGGTTTCGTCCCAGCGGAATTTTTCCTGCGAACCCTCGGGGAAAGTTCGAAAGTCTGGGGTGTCCCGGCTGCTGTAGCTTTAGGCCTACCGATTTACGCACGTTCAGCTTCGATCGTACCGATCATTTTCGCACTCACGACCAAGGGGCTGCCACTCGGGACAGCCCTCGCTCTCATGATGTCGGCCGCTGGGTTATCTCTTCCTGAGGCGGTCATCTTGAAGAAAATAATTTCCTGGCGGGTTTTAGTGACTTTCTTCGCCAGTGTAGCAATCGGGATAATCCTACTCGGCCTCGCCTTCAACCTCAGTTCTCTCTAATACCTCGTCAGCTACAGGAGCTTCTTCAATCTCCAAGAAGGGCATTGGCACAGGTGGCTCAATCGCATCACGCTCTTGCAAAATCTCGGCAACCAGAGGTACAACGACTGCTTCCTGATAAACATTTGGATTGTCCGAAGCAATCGGGAAACGTAGGGCCGGCAGGATCAGCTCTTCATTTTCGCCGTCTGTGTAGTTCCAGTAGTGCAGTAGAACCTCCTCCGGAGTACCCAGCTGGACTTCGACGACACGACCGCCTTCAGGATAATAACCGCCCCAGAATCCTCCACGTTCGAGAAATTTGCGGAATAGGGCTTCGTCACTGACTGCGGCGTATTGGGAAGACTCGTAGTTCTGAGTGTAGAGGCCATAAAGCCCGCTAGCCCGATCAAAGCGCTGATTGACGCTCACGCTAACTCCGTCTTTGGTGCCGCCAGAACTGTAAACAAATTTGTCTCCAATTTTGAGCGGATAAACGACTGATACAGAATCCGGAAAGTAATAATCTGTTTCAGCACCTTGAAAACGTTCAAGTTCGCGCTCCCAACTATATTGGATTTCTGGTTCTCCATAACTCTGAAGGTTTACGTTGAATTTTCGAACGAAATCGTTCGCAATCGAAATAGCCTGAGAATCCGGCAGCATATCCGAGCGCGTTAAGCGCAAACTTTCCCAACAATCCGACTGGCGACAATCCGCATAGGGATCCGGCCACTTCTGCCAATTTTGGTTGATCGAAATACTGCCATCTGTGAAGCTAACGAAAGTCGAATATCCGTAATCCCGATCTTCAGATAAATTGAAATTTTCCAGCTTGAGGTTTTGCAACGAAGCAAGGTCGACCAAGCCCAAATCCAATTGAGCCAGCTGGCGCGCTAGAGAATCGCCTGAATTAACTTCACGGATACGCCGTAATACTTCGACACTGCCTATCGGGAAGTTAAGCGGTCCATTGTAAACATATTTGTAGACTTCAAAGTCCGGCATTGGAGCAATCTTGGATTCAGCCATATCCCCATCAACCGATTCTGTAGCTATACCCAAACCGCCACCTCCACCAAGCCCGCGAGCCTCGTCAGCCACTGCCTCCTGAGCCAAAGAACCAAAAGCACGCTCACCGACTGGAGTAATTTTCTGTTCAAAATCTAAGCTGGCTAGGCCAGCCGTATCTTTTAGTGTGAGCTCGGAAGAAAAGATCTGGTCGTAATTCTGGATCCCAAAGAAAATCGCCACGGCGACTGCCGCTCCAGCGAGCGAGTAAAAAAGTTTTTGCATCTGAAAAGGATTAGAAGATGATTTTAGAGGTTCTTTTAATTTCTCTGCACGGGCCATAAGGTCACTTTTGAGGGCTTGTTTAAACTTTTCATCAATCTCAGAATCCGGTTTCGCAGCGAGCATTTTTTGCGCCAGCTTCCGGATCTCACCTTCGATTTTGGCTAACTCTGGATCAAGTGATATCAGATCAGCCACGATTTCATCAAGAATTTCTTGCATCTTCATGAGAAGGTTAGCGGAAATAAAACCAGCGCGACAATGACTTCTTTCTGGAGACTCTTGATACCCCGAGCGAAATCCATTTTCACAGCAGCCTCTGACTTTTCGAGCACTTCGGCGATCTCACGAAATTTCAAGCCCTCCCAGATTCGCAGCAAGATAATCTCACGCTGGCGTGGCGAAATTTGCCTTAATGCAGCTCGAATCTCGGCGAATTCATTTTTAGCCGCGAATTCGGCAGCTAGATCGTCATCACTCGCTAAATCAAAAACGTCATCAATATTCTTGGAATCTTTTTTGCTACGATAAAAATCGATCACGGAATTGCGAGCAATCGCGTAAATCCAGGAATTGAAGCTACCTTTCCTGGGCTTGAATAATTGGATTTTTTCTAAAGCCCGGATGAAAGTTTGCGATGTCAGATCCTCCGCAGTCTCGCGGTGAAAAGTTTTGTAAAAGATGAAAGCGTAAATTTTCTGCGCAAAAAGCTCATAGATCTCGGCGAAAAGTTCGGTTTCACCGTCTTGAACGCGGCCGGCAAGTTCGTTGGCAGTCATTAAAAGTTCCAGTAAATATTACGTAGTCTTGTGTAAAAAGTAACTTAAAAAAGCAAAATTCCGACAACAACGGCAGCATTCACAAGAATCCAGAGGATATACATTCTGATCATCACCTTTTCGCGATGGGCGAGACCGTAGACGAGCATCGGGATGTTGAAGGCCAGATAGCTTCCCCAGGAAATCAATGAAAGCCCCTCGGCGCTCTGAATTGAATAAATTTTGTAAATCTGTGGCAACGTAAAAGCTGGACCGAGTACTGAGATAACCATCGCAATCTTATCAACTATGCGCACCCACTTTTCCCGAAAAAGCGGTCGCCGAATTTTGACAAATTTATTTTGCCGATAAAGATGAAATAAGGGGTGGGAGGGCATCGGGAAAATTTTACGATGTTCCCGAGATTTTTGCGAAAAGATCAGCCTATTTTCTTTTTGCTTTTGGCGAAAAAGAAAATACCCGCTAGCGCAATCACGACCCCGAGCAACTGCGCGCCCGGACTGTCGTCGATCCCCCCGAAAACAAACAAAAAGGCGCCGAATAAAATCGCGATGGCGAGAATCCAAATTTTAGTCATTTTCAATCTGGCGAATAGGGAGTCCTGCTTGCCAGCAGGCAGAGATTCGAACTCGCCACGGCGAACGCGGAGTAAACCCCCGCCTACAGTCCGCCTAAGGCGGACCGCCCTTCCTGGGTCTTTTAAATTTTTCAATTTGGCGGAGAGGGAGGGATTCGAACCCTCGCGCGAGGTAAACCCCCGCCTACAGCTTTAGCAAAGCCGCCCCTTCAGCCAACTTGGGTACCTCTCCGTTTGAGTAAGTTTTAAAGAACAAACAGCGGGGAACCCGCCTACAGTCCGCCTGGGCGGACCGCCACTTTCCGCCAGAGGCGAACCCGCCTTTGGCGGGCAGCCGACTTGGGTACCTCTCCTTTTGTCAGCCGAAGCGCGTGAATTTTGCCGAAAAATTAGCGATTACGCAATTCTCGAATCTTCGCGACCAAGATCGGTTTTTCGATAATTCCCGCCATTCTCTCAATTTCCCTACCATCTTTGTCGAGGAAAATAAACTCAGGCACTTCTCTAATCTTCCAATTCTCGGCTGCCTTAACATCTTCATCGATATCAATAAATTCGGTAACAAGCCCTGGGTTTTCTTGTTCTATCTCGGCCCAGCGCGGCTTCATCGTGACACAGCCGACACAACCGATCGAACCGAATTTGAGAACTTTCATTTGGTGAAATTGATGGACGCGACAATCGTACCGACAATCGAGTCAAGATTCAAATTAGCCTGATCCGCCGTACACTGACTAATTTTTGGCTCAGGATAGTTCGGACATTGCGGTTCTCGGATAGTGAAATCGAGCGTCAAAATTTGAGTGTTGTACTCCCGCGAATATCGGTAAGTCGAATACACACTCCCCGCCGCGCCCTCAGCTGTTTTATTCAAACAAAAATCGTTGCCATCGATCGAGTGCGTCTCGCCCGAGCAACTGAAATTGCCATTTTGAAAAGTGATTTTCGGCGGCCAATCGACCGTAGTAATGAATTCAGAACCGAAGTCGACGGGATAGCGAAACGAAAATCCTGAGTCAGTTTGTGTCGACCAGCCCGCGGGAATCGACACGGTCGATGTGGTCAATCCGCAACCACTCGCCAAAAGGACTCCTGCCAGGAGGGTGAATAATATTTCGCTTTTCATGATCGATGTATTAAATAATTTTTGGTGGAGCTGAGGGGGATCGAACCCCTGACCTCACGATTGCGAACCGTGCGCTCTACCAACTGAGCTACAGCCCCAAAATATTGCTAATTGGAATTTATTAATTATTCAGAGAGCATAATTTTACCGACCGAAGGTCGTACCAACTGCCTGTGCCCCAAAGGGGTAAGCTACAGCCCCAAGAGCCGCTGGATTTTATTGCGACGAACGGCTTTTTTCAAGCTTTTAGCTGATCTAAATGTTTCAATTTTTCGGTCATGAATTTTTTGAAATCAAAGCCGAGCGTCTCGATGATTGTCGAAACGTGATGTCCTCCAAGCATGTGCGGCATCACGACGTAGCTCGCCCCCTCATCATAAAGCTTGACTGCATCGCCCTCATTTTCCGAAACGACGACAATGATATTTTCACGGCTCACCGCTCGAATTTGCCGAATAATTTCACGATTGATTTTGAAATCTTTAACAGTCGAGACAACCATTTTTGTTCTCAGGATGTTGAGATCTTCAAAGATGTCGGCGTCTTCTAGATCACCATAGAGACAGGCGATTTTTTGGCGGCTCAAATTGGCAATCACGTCCGGATCGTAATCCACGACGAGAAATTTTTTGCGTAATTTTTTGACCGTCCGCGCCAAAGTCGAGCCAATGTGGTTGTAGCCGAGCAGTAAAACATCATAATTTTTTTGTGCAAAATCGGCGTGTTCGACTAAATTTTTACGCTCAAAAACAGAAAGATATTGGCTGAGAAACTGATAGATTTTCTTGCCGTAAATAATAAAATAAGTCGAGCCACCAATCGTGATCAGCCCGACAATCGTAGCAAATGACAAAATCGTGGGGTCGAGGTGCCCGAGCTTCACGCCAAGCGCGACGAGAATGAGTGAAAATTCTGAGATCTGCGCGACTGTTAGTCCCGCCAAAAATCCAGTCCGTTTCTTATAGCCCATCGCACCCA
>JAIPIJ010000033.1 GCA_021734705.1 Candidatus Peribacteraceae bacterium | reverse complement strand
AATTGAAGAATATCTTGAAAAGGCGCTGACTTTTTTCCGCCCCGAACAAATCTGGGTCGATCCGGACTGCGGACTCAAAACTCGCACGATGGAAGAGTCTGAAAAGGGCTTAGCTGAGATGATGGCTGCGGCTAAAACATTCCGCGAGAAATCCAATTTAGGAGTAAGTTAAATTTGAGAAATAGCTCTAGCACGCTAAAATTTAAGCGAATAATTTTTTCAATATGAAAAAGCTTTTATTGGCGATTTTGATCGCAATTACGCCGTTAACGCTTTCTGCTTGCGGCGATGAGGACCCGCAGGATATTGATACAGGAGATCAGGTTGCTTTTCAGAAATTGACAGGTGTCGTGCGTAAATTAGGCGCTTCGATTTATGCTGAAGGGACTCATCGCCTAGAGTCGGAAGGAGCATTGGTTGCTTTGCTCGAATCAGCTGGTCCGCAAATTGATCTTGATAATTATATCGGTGATTCTGTAGAAGTAGAGGGCATCGTTTCGCCGACGGTCGAAGGTAATTTAGAAATTATGAAAGTCGTAACGATAACTCCGGAAGGCGGTGTGACTACTGGCAGTCCGACTGATTACGATGCTTATGCCGATGAGCAGTTCGGTTTTTCGGTTAAGTATCCGACCGCACTGACGGCAACTCAGACTCGTCGTGGCGCGACTTTCTATGATGGTGAAGAAAAAACGATCGAAATTGTGGTATTGGAAAATGCCGCCAAGCAGGAGCTCTCGGATTGGTTGATCGACAACTACGGCTATACGGCAGACGCTTTGCGCCGGGTTTCGATTGCTGGTCTGACAGGTTATCAGTTTCAAAATACGACTGGGTCGGTGATTTATTTAGGCAATGAAGAGCGAGTTTTTACTCTGGCTTGGTACGACAATTCCGAAGAAAACCGTGCCCGCAACCGCCGTTTTTATCTCGAAATGGTCCAAAGTTTCACAGTCGCTGGCGTCGAGCCCAATGGTGGGACGGTCAGCCCTACAGACGATTTCACAATGGCCGGTCAAGGAGAGTTTTGTGGTGGAATCGCAGCGATTCCTTGTGGTGCCGGATTAGAATGCCGTCTTTCCGGTAGTTATCCGGACGCCGGTGGAATCTGCATAGAAGGTGACACACCGAATGCGGCTGCCGTGACTTCTGATCAGATTCCGGCCAACGACGATCTACCGGAGATTTCTGCAGCTGAATTGCAGCGTGGCTGGTATTACGGTGACCGTGACGCCAAGAAACCAGGGACACCGGAGACCTGGATTCTGGTTGATTCCGGTACGCGAGCGGCAATGTGGCGCCGCCTAGACTCAGCTCCGGCTGAACCGACTGTCGAGCTGCCGGCTGCGAATATTACAAAAAGCCAGCTCACTAGTGATGAAAATGAGGTTTTCGATTATCTCTCTCAAAATATCGACGCGCTTTCACCAGAAGAAGCTGATGAGGGTGAGTGGGAGCTTGCCCAACTAGCCTTCGCTGATCCGAATTTTGTTTACGCTGTTTTTGAAGCGGGAACTATAGAAACTCAGACGCGCCGATTGTTGTTTGTTTACTCTATCTCTGGCGGTGAAGTTAGTTTAGAAATGCAGGCCTTTTTCAAGCCGGGGATTGAAAAGGATTGGCTCGTGATCGAGGGTGCGGATACAGCTTTTGGTGAGGCGCAGAAGATCGTAAATGCTAGCGGAGAAATTACTTCCAACATTTCTGCTGGTTACCGGCTTTTTACCGACTACGTCAATAAGTTCTCGCTGCAATATCCAAAAGATTGGTACTGGCAAAAGCCGGCTTCGACCAAGATTGAATTTTCCGATCGCCCATTTCCGGCCGGTATCGCTTTATTTAAAGCCGAAGTAATCGAGGGCACTGATTTTGTTTTCAATAAAAAAATAACCGAAAGTGGTGAGACCGTGATTTATGTAGCCCTGGATACCGAAAAGAGCGTACGCTTGTCTGTCGACGACTTGGATTATCTAGATGTGCTGGAGGCAGCGAGCGAATCTCTGCAACCGCTAAATTAATCTTTCGGTGTAATCACATTTTTACCAGTCCACTTGCGCAAAACTTCCGGTATCTCAATAGCGCCATTTTCGAGTTGGTAATTCTCGAAAATCGCAATCAACATGCGTGTCATCGCGATGGCTGTGCCATTCAGTGTGTGGACGTATTCGCTGCCACCCTCTCCGCGGAAGCGCACATTGGCGCGGTGAGCCTGAAAATCAGTGCAGTTGGAGCAGCTGGTCAGCTCACGGTAGCGTTTTTCCGAGGGGATCCAAACTTCTAGGTCAATTTTCTTCGCAGCCGGAGCGCCTAGATCACCAGCGGCGATGTTCACAGCGCGATAGGGGAGTTTTAGGCTCTGCAGAATTTCTTCTTGTACGCTGACTAGGAAGTCATGTTCTTCCCAGCTTTTTTTGGGATCGCAGAAAGAAAACATTTCCAGCTTATCGAATTGGTGTACGCGGAAGATCCCTTTTGTATCTTTGCCGTAAGCGCCAGCCTCGCGGCGGTAAC
Source organism: Candidatus Peribacteraceae bacterium (assembly GCA_021734705.1). GTDB lineage: Bacteria > Patescibacteriota > Gracilibacteria > JAHISY01 > JAHISY01 > JAHISY01. The sequence continues at coordinate 8,191 of JAIPIJ010000033.1, read as the reverse complement.
AGGTTGACCAACCGACATAACGTTTTGGCAGATCCGGGTCTAGGATTTCATCGCAATGAAACATCGTCAGTGGCACCTCGCTGGTGCCGACCAAAAATAAGTCATCGCCCTCAGGGTTTGCCTCACTAGATGGATTGACTTCGTAAATTTCGAAGCGGTCAGCTGGAAAAAATCCTGTTCCAATCATGGCCTTTTCACGGACAAGCGTCGGTGTGATCATCGGTGTAAATCCCTTTTGCTGCAGAATTTCCAAGGCAAACTGGGCTAGCGCGAATTCCAGGTTTACAGCGTCGTTTTTGAGGTAATAAAAACGTGAGCCGGAGACTTTTGCTCCGCGTTTCGTGTCGATTAAATCACAAAGCTCACCAAGTTCGGCGTGGTTCTTAATCGGGAAGTCAAATTCTCTAACTGCGCCGACCTTTTTCAGCTCACTAGCATCTTCCTCGCCGCCGTCTGGTACGGATTCATGCGGTGGATTTGGAACTTCAATTAGCAGTTTCTCTAAGGCGATTTGGGCTTTTTCCAACTTATTTTCGAGAAGCTTGAGATCATCGGAGACCTGCTTCATTTCAGCGATCAATTTGGATTTTTCTTGTGCTTCAGCACGGGCAATTTTTTGATTGGCTTCATTTTGAGTGCGGCGCAGAGCTTCGACTTTTTGCAACAAATCTCGACGTTCATCGTCGAGCTCGAGAATTTCATCTACGTCGATCTTTGCGCCTTTGCGCTCTAGGGCAGCGAAGTAGGCTTGGGGGTCGTCGCGAAGCTTCTGTAGGTCAATCATAAGCAATTCAAAACTTTAAATACGCAAGGGATTTTAACATTCATCGCACTTCAAATACTCGGCCAGGCGGGTAATTGAACGATTAATTTTTTTCTTCAATAATTCTAAGGCGACTAAGTCGTTTTTCTTGGAGATTGGATTATGGATCAAACCGAGGTTATATTCGAATTGCAGGCCGTAGACCTTGACCCCTGGATCAATTGTTTTGGCATTTTCCATAACCCATTTGACTGCGTAGCCACCATGATAGATCTGATTAATCTCGCTACCGAGGCCAGTTTCTTCCCACAAGATTTTACGTAAAAAAGTCATTGCACTGGCTGGCATAGAGAGTTCACCGCGGGATTTGACTCGACCGCCACGGTGACGACTGCCGAAATTAGAGATTACGATTGCAGGCATGTATTCGCGCCCGTCTCCGGCAGGATGGTCGGAGGCAGTATTGTGATGGTCAATAAATAAAATTTTGCGAGCACCGCGTTCGATTAGCTTGCGTAATTTTTCAAAAATATCTTCATAATAAGGAAACCAACTTCTTTGTAGGAGCTCAGCTTTTTCGAAGTTGTTTGGCTCTTGGCCATCCTTCCAAACGCGGTTTTTCCCATGGAAATCATATTTTCGAAAAGCGGTTTCCGGTGTCGGCAGACGATTGAGATCACCGAGTGCGCGATGGGTTTTGGCTATGTGTACCGAAAAAGCGCGAGAATGACGAGCTGTCAGATTTGTGAAGGGGTCGGAAAAGTGCCAAAGCTGATCTTCATTGAGCAGCATACGCTTGCGCCATTTTTTGGGAACGCGTGAGCAGGCGTGCGGGGCGGAGATGATGATGGGTAGTTTCTTGGCCACGGAGAGATTATAAAATAAGTTGCGCGATTAACCTACAAAAATTAAAATCACCCGGCTTTTAGGAAGGATCTTAATGATCATAAAGAGCTTTAAGGAGCATTAAGGATTGGTTAATACTGGTTGGTTGGTGGTTACTGGTTTCTAGTGACTAGCGACTAGTAACTAGTAACTAGTAACTACTATGGGGCTGTAGCTTCCTCCTTCGTCCGCCTAGGCGGACTACGGCGGACAGGCAGTTGGCTCGACCTTTAGTCGGAAAAATCTGCCTAAAGCCAACAATTAGTAACTGAAAACTACATCACGGGGCTGTAGCTCAGCTGGTTAGAGCGCTTGCATGGCATGCAAGAGGTCAGGGGTTCGAATCCCCTCAGCTCCACCATTCTTCGCTCCTCGCTTTCAGCTCGGAGCTACGAATGGCTACGCTATTCTTCGTATATAAAAAAACGTATTAAGTACCTAGCGAAGAATGCCCTTCGTAGCTTTAGGGGAGAAGGGCGATTTTAAAAGTATTTTCGACATTAGTGGCACTTTAGTGCCACTAATAGAAGATAGGATCTATAAGAAGGTAAAATAGATTTATGTTTTATGTTTATATTTTAAAAAGCTTGTCTAATTCAGGACAAACCTATGTTGGTTTTTCGACTAGCTTAAAACGCAGAATTGAAGAGCATAATTTTGGGAAATCTCCACACACCAAAAAATTTATACCCTGGAAACTATCAATGTATTTAGCTTTTGAAGATGAAACAAAAGCTCGCAATTTTGAAAAATATCTTAAAACTGCTTCAGGAATTGCTTTCCGTAGTAAACGATTTTAAATCAAAACTGCCTCAAAAACCTCAAATCATTCTCAAACAATAGTCGTAAATCTTTGATCTCGTGGCGGAGCATGACCATCCGATCAAGTCCAAAACCGAAGGCAAAACCGCTCCATTTATCCGGGTCAACATCGACGTTTTTCAGTACATTCGGATGGACGAGCCCGCAGCCAACGATTTCGATCCAGCCGGTTTTTTTGCAGACTGGACAGCCTTTGCCGCCGCAAATCGTGCAGCTCATATCCATCTCGAGTCCTGGTTCGACGAAAGGGAAGTAGCTGGTTCGGAAACGGAATTTTGCTTCGGGATTGATTAGCTGGCGCACGGCTTCCTCCATCACCGCTTTCATATTCGCGAGTGAGATGTCTTCATCGACTACCAAGCCTTCTAGCTGGTGGAACATCGGCGAGTGGGAGGCGTCGAAGTCGTCTTTGCGGAAAACGCGGCCGGGTGCGACTATACGAAAAGGCGGCTCACGGTCTTTCATCCAACGGATTTGGACGCTGGAGGTCTGGGTGCGCAGGAGCTTCCCGTCAGAATTCTCTAGGAAGAGTGTATCTTGCGAGTCCCGGGCCGGATGATCGGCGGGGATATTGAGTGCCTCAAAGTTGTGAAAATCATCCTCGATTTGCGGACCAGTCGCGACAGCGAAACCCATACGCTCAAAAACTTTTTCGGCCTCACGAACAAATTGAGTCAACGGATGCAGGGTGCCACGAGGAGCCTCTTGCCCTGGTTGAGTCGGATCAATCCACTCGCTTTCAGCGAGCTCATCAAATTTTGCTGATTCCAACTCTTTGGTCTTGTCAATAATAGCTTGTTCAATCTCAGTTTTAATTTCGTTCGAAGCTTTACCAACTTTACCTTTCTCCGCCGCTGGCAGATCTTTCAACCCGCGCAGGATCTCAGTCAATTTGCCCTTGCGGCCCAGAAATTCAATTTCAGCAGCACGTAAAACTTCTTCCGAGCTGGCCTCGGAAATTTTTGTCAGAGCTGCCTTTTTGAGATTTTCTAAATCATTAAGCATGAAGCCTGAAACATAAAACAACGGGCAAATAATACCCTTTTTTTGCTTCATGTTCCATGCTACATGCTACGTGAATTTCAGTCTTTACTTGAAAAATAAATCTCAACCAAACTGACAGCGGCGGCGATCAGCACTCCGTCCCACCAGGTCAGAATTCTCAGGATTTGAAAAATTAGCGCGACTTCGACAGCAATTGTGAGGAAAATCGCTTGACGCAATGAGATCGAGATATGCTGCAGATAAATTTCACCGCGGCGAAACCAGACCCGGAAATAAAATCCGGCCAGCGCGAAAGTTCCGGTGAGGGCCATAAAAAGCGCAGCTAAGAAAAACGGCACTGCTAGTGCGGTAGAGGTGAAAGGGTCTAGGCGCAGCACTACTATCGTAAGCGCAATCCAGCCGAGTGCAGCCAGTATCGCGAGACCGAGAAGATATGATTTGGAGTTCAAATTAGTTTGCTTTGTTCCGGCGGGGGAGGTGGGGGTTCAGGAGTGGATTTAATTTTTTCTAAAATCGCCGGAATTTTAGCAAAATCAGCAAGGTGGACGGTTTTTTGGCTAGGGGAGTAAAGTGCGGCGGCGGGGTGGTAGAGCGGCAGGAAAACCCGGCCATCTTTCCGTCGTTTCGGATTCCCGTGCGCTTCCGAGATTTTTAGCCCTGGGAGGAAACGATTCATCGAATGGCGGCCCAGGGTCGCGATCAGTTTCGGATTGATGGTTTCGATTTGCCTCTGGAGAAAAGGCCAGCAAGTCTCGACTTCTTCCGGTTCGGGATCGCGGTTACCAGGCGGCCGGCATTTCACGACATTCGCGATGAAAGCATCCTCACGTTTTAGCCCAATCGAGGCTAGCAGCTCATTCAAAAATTTCCCCGCAGCCCCGACAAAAGGTTCGCCCTGCAAGTCCTCGTCCCGTCCGGGACCCTCGCCGATGAAGAGAATCTCGGCATCGGGATTGCCTGCGCCGGGAACGGTTTTCGTCCGTTGTTCGCAAAGCTTACAGCTAGTGCAAGCTGCTATTTCTGCTGCGATTTTTTCGAGTTCGGATTTTTTTTCGGCGGAGTTCACTGGGAAATTTTAGCACGCGAAAAAGGTGGAGTGGCGGGGCGAATTCTTGCGAACTCACCCCGCCGACTCATTTTAGGTTGCTGTCTTCTTTTTCTTCCGCTCGGGCGGCTGTTGCCAAAGCGGTGTCGCCAAATATGCGATGATTGCGCCGAACGGTGCAGCCCGCCACGATTCGAAAATCACGGCGAATGCTGTGGCGCCGATCGCGACGGCGACTAAGTTTAGCCACCACAACTTATTTCGTCGGATGGCGACGATAAAGTTGAAATGCGGCCAAACTCGGTCGAATTTGACCATTAACTCCGCGGAGATAATGGTCGCGGCGACGATTGCCTCGCTCGGCCAGCCGGCGAGTGCGGCGAAACCGACGATTGCCGCGCCAGCCGGAGAGGGGACGCCGAAGAAGAATCCGGCGGGAGTTGCGTCTTTTTGCCGGATGAAATAAATCAACCGACGCGCGACGCAGAAAAGATAAAACAATGCGACCACTGCGGACTCGGGAGAACGTCCGCAGTACGCCCAAATCAGCATCGCCGGAGCGATGCCGAAGGTGATAAAGTCGGCGACGTCGTCAAAATACGCGCCGAACTTTCCGCCGACAACACCGAATTTTTTCGCGAGCCAACGAGCAACGCGCCCGTCGACAACGTCGAATCCGGATCCGAGCACGACGGCGATTATCGCGCCGTCGAAGTTGTTTTTCCACGCGAGCCAAGTCCCGATCAGACCGCACAAAAGATTTAGTGCGATGAAAAAATTGGCCAGGTTGAAAATAGCGCTAACCTTTCTTTTTGCCATGATTGACCTTCCCTTCCTAAAAGGTGACAGCAACCCCGACTTCCGCCAGGGATGCCGTTGTTTATATATACAAGACCGCCCTGAGTCGGCAGTCGAAGAACTGCCACCGCCGTGATTTCAAAGAGCTACTTTGTGAATTTAGTGGGCTATTTTAGCTCTTTTCTCAAAAATTTTTTTGCAAGCTCCAATGCTCGTCCGCGATGGCTGAATTTAGCTTTCTCAGTGTCACTCATCGCCGCGAAAACTTTATCGGCTCCGTCGGCTAGGAATACTGACGATAGAGGAATGCGCGGCAGGATTGGTGCGCCGATTTCTCGCAGGATTTCACCTTCGACTTCGCCGTGGAAAAATTCAACCCCTCGGGTTGACCTATTGGCTTGTGCTAGAGCTAAAACACAAACAAACTTCGCGCGTCTATTTTGCTTGCTTTCCATTTTCTGCAAAAAATACTCTAACCACTCTTCATCACTCGCTTCTGCGCCTGCACCAAAACGTACAGTCTGCACGCCGAGTTCTCCGGGCAGCGTTTCGACCAAGATTCCGGAATCGTCTGCGAGAGCCGGTAGACCGGTTTTTCGGCAGCAGAATTCAGCTTTGATCCGCGCGTTTTCTTCGAAAGTCGTGCCATCTTCAGGCGGCAGCTTTATTTCCGGAAAATCGGCTAGCGTTAGGATTGCCAAACCTAAGTCTTTTAATGCCATGCTAAGTTCGCGGGCTTTGGAAGGATTGGCGGTGGCGAGAAGTAGTTGAATTTTCATATTGCGATGGGGCAACTTTACTAAAAGTAGCTGTGAAAATAAAAATTCAGATAAAAGAAAGAGGCGACATATCTACAGGAGATAGAGGTCGCCTTCTGGCAGGCTATCTGCTTGCAAGTGGGTTACTTCTTGATGGTCAAGGCGGCGATGTCCTTGGGATTCAGCGCGAAGCCGCCCTTCTTGGCCTCCTTGGCGACCTGCTTTTCACATCCGCCGAACGGATGCCAAGTGAGCTTCAGGTTCCAGCCCGTGACCTTGTGGAAGTTCCCCTCGAAGAAGATAGTCTTCTCCTCGGACACTTCCGCGGCCCGCTTGGCTTCGGCCAGACCTATGATGGCCATCTCGGCCACGTTTACCTTGGGAACCGCCTTCAGCCGGTCGCTGTCGCTTCTCACGGGGGCGTCATCGTAGCGGCCGACCACGCGGCGAGTAGCTATGATGTAGTTCTTGTTGACCTTGTTTGGGAAGATAAGCAGATGATCGTGCCGCTCGTAAACGGTCACCTGCTTGTCGCCGAGCATTACGAACTTGTCGGTGGGGATGAGGGGAAAGTAATCCTTGAGGGTGATCACGAGGAAGATTTCCTCGGTGGCCAGGGGCGTGGCCGGGGTGGTGGCGGCCGGGGCGGTGGTTGGCGGGTCGGCAGCCAAAGCCGGGGTTGCGATTAAGGCCAAGGCCAGAATGGCCATGGCGGCGAGGGTGCTGCTGAGGCGCTTGTAAAAGGACATGGGTCTTCCTCCATTGGGCTTTTGCCCGTTTGTTATAGAAACTAGTTAATCCATCGGGGCACTCAATCTTCGAAGTTCGAAGACTGGATGCCCGGATGGATTTTAAGTAACTTTTAGCAAGCAGAGAGCAGACCAACCTGTTGAGCTTAGATCGATTCGCCTGGGCGAATAATCCTGGCTACAAGCGGCTGGTCACTCTCCACTTTTCGTCATTTCAAAGGGCAAAACCTCTTTCCCTGGAAGCTGTCTCCGCACTCTAGAGACAGCTCTCAAAGAAAGAGATTAGTCGGAGTGCGTAATGATTATTTTTGAGTGCATATGAATTAAGGCGAGAGATGTTAACAATAAACATATATCTTGTCAAGTGTGTCAAATACCATTTTCCCGTAATTCTGAAGTAGCAGCTAAAGCTTGTTTTTTAAGCTAAAAAATGCTAATATGGTCTGATAACCTAATTAAAATGAAAACCAAAAATAAAAAATCTGAGTCCAAGAAACTCTATAATCTACTTTCCGACGCGGAGGTGATCTCTGATGGTGAGCGGATGTTTTGGCTGGAGAATTTTGAGAATCTTTCTGAAAACGCAAAAACTAAACTTACTGAAACCCTGAAAAGCGGTGAGCGTGATTTGCAGAAAGAGCATGATGCGCATGCTGCTAGAGTCGCAGAGATTGATACGAAAGTTGTGGCTGAGCTGCAGTCATTGGCTAAAGCTAGTGGTCTCAAAGGGACAACTGGCGATGATGACGATATTGACTATGATGAAGAGGAAATTATTCGCACGCTGCAACAGGCGGGCGAACTTTAAATTTAAATTAAAAATTAACCAAAAACACAATGCCTGAAAAGACTTTTGCAATAGGTCCTGACGTCAAAAATGCCAAGCAAGGTGAAGGTGGTGGTGGACCGAAGTCACGAAAAAAAGAACAGGGCAAAGAGTGGAGTACTGATACTCAAAATGAGCTTGCCAAAGGAATCGAAGAAAAGACTACGGAGGAATTGAAAAAATTGGGAGAAGCTTTGCCATTTCGTCCTGTGCAACGAGGTGATACTCTTGGCTCATTAGCGAAAGGCTTAAATGGCGGCAAGCTAGATTGGGGAATGGCTGTGGATTATAGAAGTACAAGATTAAAAGGCGCTAAACCGGAAAGATTATCTGAAGCAAATAAAATTTATCCGGGCCAGTGTGTTTGGATTGAGGATACAGATAAAGGTAAAGTGATCGTTGTTGATGATAATCCTCCGCCCAAGCCCTCGGTAGAACCTGTTGCTTCTGCGGATGATCGACAGCCAGCTTCAACAAAAAGAAAAGATAAGGCGTCGAAGCCTGATGCTGATGTTGCACCAAGTGGTGCTGATAGGGGTA
>JAIPIJ010000032.1 GCA_021734705.1 Candidatus Peribacteraceae bacterium | reverse complement strand
TTGCCAATCTGGAGAATCAGTTCGGATTTGCCGACTTCGAAATTCGCATCGATCTTTTCGACTTTCTGGTCGTTGACTCGTACGCCTCCACCCTCGATCAATCGGCGCGCATCAGACTTCGAGGTAACCAGTTTCGCGGAATTCAGCAGCTCGATAATCCCCCAACTGCCTTCCTCAATTTGAATCTCGGGAATCTCGTCTGGACGGCCGTTCTTTGAGTCAGCAGCAAAAAGCCGCGTAAATTCTTCTTCAGCTTGGTCGGCAGCAGCTTTACCGTGATAAATCTTCACTAATTCACGTGCAAGTTCAATTTTCAAATCTCTAGGATTTTCAGTTTCTAGCCTGTTTGTAAACTCCACTTCGTCCAAATCAGTGCAAAGTTCAACCCAGCGTGGAACCAGTTCATCCGGAATACGCATCGTCTTACCAAAGACATCAGCTGGGCTGTCTGAGTCAGATGTAATTCCAATGTAATTATTTAAGCTCTTCGACATCTTTTCTTTACCATCAGTACCCTCAAGAATTTCTATAGCCATAACCGCTTGTTCTTTTTGTGGAGGTAGTGATGTCCGCTGTATTTTCTGACCGATCTTCATGTTTACTAATTGATCTGTCCCGCCTATCTCTAAATCGCAACTACCAAAAATCTGACCTATTATTAAACTATCTATACCTTGTAACACTGGATAAAGAAGCTCATGCATAAAAATCTCTTGTTGGCTGTTGACACGATTCCTAAATGTCTTTCTAGCAAAAAGATCTCCGTGTGTTATTTTAGAAAGCGTACGAAAAAGATTAACCATGGTAACTGTTTTCAACTCAACTTTTTGCCCATCCATAATTTTTACCCCTCCTATAATCTCATTTCTTCTTTTTATAAGCTGAGATCTTTTTGTAATAAAACTTTTAGTTTTTTCTAAAAAGTCGCTAACCACCATATCATGTATGGATTCATACCAGTCAAAATTAAAAACTATTTCAAATCCACCTATTTTCTTATCTTTAATTTCACTTTCTTTAGTAACCAAAATTTTAGGTATTTGTTTTAGATAGGAGTCTACATTGCGACCTATTTCCTCACCCTTAATCATTGGTCTTGTTTTATCTTTACCGCTTGGATCACCAAGCATAGCTGTAAAATCTCCAATTAAAAAAACTATTTTGCAGCCCAAATTTTGGAATTCACGCAGCTTGCGTAAACAAACTGCGTGACCCAGATGAAGATCTGGCTTAGTCGGATCAACACCATATTTAATAACAACCTTTTCTGGGCTTGTTTCTAATTTCTTTCGAAAACCTTCTCCTCCGATTAACTTAGAAACGCTCCGGGATAGAATCCTATCAATATTATTTTTCATATCTCGGATTTTACTCGATTTCTGCTGTCGTGAGAATTTTCGAAACTTTCTGGTCAAATTTCTCTGCCGGAATATCTAGGATAATTTGAAAATCAAAAGCCAAGCCGACAGACACTCCGGAGAATTTTTCTAAAACCCGATCGAAATATCCGCCGCCACGACCCAAGCGATTGCCAGCTAAATCAAAAGCTAATCCGGGCACAACTAGCAAATCAATCTCAGCCAACGGAACTTTGGGTGCTTCCGGTACAGGACAATTAATCCCAAAACAACCAGGCTGGAGCTCAGTTAAATTTTTGATTTCGTGGAATTCTAGATCGCGCGAATCTTTTTCAACCCGCGGTAAGGCAACCTGCTTACCAGACTCAAGACTTTTTTCGATCATAGAATCTGTCGCAACTTCGAAAGGCTCGCTCGCGAAAAAAGTAATTGTCTTGGCGTCTTGAAATTCCGGCAGCACGAAAAGTTTTTCAGCTAAGGCTTGGTTCTGTTTGGCTCGTTCAGGCTCAGCAAAATTCTTCAGCTTCGCCAGCATCTCACTCCGTAGGCGTGATTTTTCTTCTGCAATCATTCAGCCGCTTGAAGCTCATCCTCGCCGCCTATCGAACCGCCAAGCAGGCACCAAGTGAAGTGCAGCTTCACCAGCTTGGTGTGCTCTTCCTCATCAGGAAAATACTTTGCCTTGGCAGCCAACCACTCGTCCGAATCGTAGCTCATTCTGTTAAGTGACTCCTCCAAAAGCTTGTCGAAATCACGCGCCATCGCTTCTTCATCGGCAAGCTCTCCGCGAGCATTTAACTCATTGACCACATCACAGACAGCAAAACCGAGAGCCTGCTTGTACTCAGTCTCGGAAATAGTAACTTCAGCAGGAGCACATCCAGCCAGCAAGACCGCTGTAACGAAAATCAAAAGTAGTTTTTTCATTTGCGAGCTTTTTGAATTTCAATCATTTCTGGGTCACGGCAAATCCGCGACTCTTCTGGAAAGACTTGGTTCTGATACTTTTGGGTCGCTTTCTTGGAATAATCAACCTCAGCTGGAGAGGTCAAAGTCTCAAAAGCCAGTTGACAGACACGCATACCCGGATAAAGTGCCACTGGCATCTTATTAATATTCGTAATCTCCAAAGTGATCGTCCCGGCGAATCCAGGGTCGACGAAACCAGCCGTCGAGTGCACGATAATCCCAAGCCGACCGAGACTAGAACGGCCTTCGACACGCGCGACTAGATCATCCGGCAGAGTGATTTTTTCCAGCGTCACTCCGAGGATGAAGTCATTGGGCTGAACTATGAAAGGCTCGCTCGGATCCTTGACCTCCAGCATACGCGAACAGTTTTCGAAAGTCGCCGGATTGGCTGGATCCAGCAGTGAAAATTTCGTGTGTTCGTAAACTTTGAAATGTGAACCGCAGCGCAGGTCTAGCGAACTCGGACCGATGTTGTCGAAATATTTCTCGTCAGGTGAATCAATCTTGATGCGGCCGGATTTGATCGCATCACGGATATCATGGTCAGAAAGAATCATTCTAAGTTGGGTTTGGTAAAATTGATTTTACTTAAATTCGACGATGTTTGAAATTGAAAATCTCCTTAACCGCCGGACAGTCAAAAAGTTTTCCGCAGAAAAAATATCCAACGATGTTTTGGATCAAGCGATTCGTGTAGCCTACCGCGCTCCAACCAGCCTCAATTCTCGGCCAGTTATTCTGCTGGATATATCCAAGCACAAAAATGAGGACTGGATTAATTTCCAGCCAGCAGCCCAAACAGCACCGCACCTTTTTCTTTTCGCAGTCAGCCCGGAAGCTGGTGAAAAAAATGCGCGGGAGTTCCTAGCGGGACGTTACGGTTCAGAAATTGGCGACGAGCGCGTAAGTGCAACGATTAAAAAAATCGTAGCGCAACGTGATGAGTGGGCTCGGCAGCAAGCCTATTTGGTCACAGCCTATTTCACGGCCATCCTGGAAGCTTCTGGGGCAGCTGGCTGCATCATCGCCGGTTTTGATAAGAAGGTTGCCAGTGAAAAATTGGAACTACCGGACAGTTACACAGCGGAATTAATCTTCGCCTGCGGTTTTGCCGATCCGGGGAACGACGGTTCGGTAGAAACTGATTTTGTGCGAAAATTCGACGATTTTTATTTCCCTGCTGACTAAAAACGCAGTCGCATAGCCAAGCTTCCTAAATCCTTACTTCTTAATCCTTAATCCTCATGTCCGGACATTCAAAATGGAGCACGATCAAGCGCGCCAAGGGCGCCGCCGACGCCAAGCGCGGACAGATCTTCACCCGGCACGCGAAGAATATCGAGCTTGCCGCGCGCGAAGGTGGCGGTGATCCGGATATGAACGCCGCACTAGCCAGTGCAATCGAAAACTCCAAAGCCGATAACTTCCCGAAAGAAAATATCGAGCGCGCGATCAAAAAGGGCACCGGTGAGCTCGAAGGCCAACAGATTGAAGAAAAAATTTACGAAGGCTACGCCCCGGGTGGAGTTGCCCTGCTGATTCGCGCCCTGACCGATAATCCGAATCGCACCGTCGCCAACGTCCGCCACATTCTAACTAAAAACGGAGGCAAGGTTGCCGAGAGCGGTAGCGTCGCCTTTCAGTTTGAAAAAAAGGGTGTGATTACCCTGGCGGACAGCTCTGAAGCAACTGAACTAGCGGCGATCGAGGCCGGTGCAGCCGACCTAGAAAAGGCCGGTCAATTTTTGTTGGTAAAAACCGAAGCTACTAAGCTGATGGAAGTCCGCAAAAACCTGGCCGACCAAAATCTCAAGATTGAGTCAGCCGAACTCGTATTCGAGCCGGTAAATGAAATCAAAATTGAGGATACAGAAACCGCCCGCAAGATTTTGAACTTAGTCGAGGCACTCGAAGAAGATGAAGACATCGATTCCGTTTCGGCGAATTTTGATATTGATGAAGAGTTAGTAAAAAGCTGAAGACGAAGTCACGCGACTTCGCCTACTGAAAAATAATGGTTAACCTACCATCTAGATGGCAGGTTGAGTGTGCTCTCGCGGCAATTATTTTCGCAGCAATTTTTGATACTCTGCAGAAAGCTCAGCAGCGCGCTCATCATCCCCAGCTGCTTCCGCCTTTTGCATTTCCGCTTTGAGCTCGTGCTTTTTCGCGGAAACACTTTTAGAAGAAACTTTGCTCTGAAGATTTTTAATTTCTTTAACGACCTCATCGTCAGAAAAATCTGCGTATTTATCGCTAACGAGAACTGCCAGCTTTTCATCCTCCTCACTCTCGGCCTCGGCAGCCAGACCAAGCTTCTCGGCTAGCTTGGGGAAAGCGAGCAACAGGCCACGGAGAATTTTTTCTGAATCAAGCGCGTCTTTAGATTTAGGCTCGGGGACAGCCGGAGTGAAATCTGACGCTGACAGATTTTCGAACTCCTCGGTGAGCGCAGCTTCCGAACTGCCCAACCGAGTAGCAGCATCCCGGATGAAATCCTCACGTTCGACAGCTGAAAAAATCTTGGCTGCGTGAGCCAATAAAACCCGAACGGCTTTTTTCTTTTCCGTGGAATTTTTCCAGTCGGTCTCGGCGAAGAGAACGTCGAAGAAGAAATCGAGTGGGGTTGCGGCACTGGCAACCGCGTCGGCAAAAATCTGCGGGTCTTTTTGGAAAGCTTCGTCTGGGTCTTTGACACCCCCTAGGGGTGTCGCTACTTTAGCGTTCAGGTCAAGAGCGGCCGCGATCTCCAAAGCTCGTCGGGTGGACTCTAGCCCCGCTGAATCGGAATCAAAACAAAAAATTACGCTTTCGATTAAATTCTTGAGCGCCTTCAGGTGCATTTCCGTCAGCGCGGTGCCGCTCGTAGCCACGACATTTTTGAAACCAGCCTGATGGGCGGAAATCACATCGAGCTGGCCTTCGACGACAACTGCAAATTTTTGTTCGCGAATCGCATCCCTAGACTTGGCAAAACCGAAAAGAATTTGGCCCTTCGAAAAAATCGGCGACTCGGCTGAATTCAAATACTTGGGCTCGGCAGAATCCAAGACGCGTCCGGTGAAAGCCACCACCCGTCCCCGATGATCCTCAATCGGAAAAATAATTCGGTTGCGAAATTTATCGTAAAGCTGGTCGCTGGCCATTTCTTTGAGGCCCGCAACACCGGCTTCCGTAATTTCTTTTTTGCTAAATTTTTCCTCAAGTTGCGGATGCAGCGCGTCGAAATCATCCGGCGCGAAACCGACCTGCCACTCTTTGACCGTTTCCGGTTTGAGCCCACGGCCCTTCAGATACTCCTGCGCAGTGGAATTTTCAGATAAGGCTTGGGCAAAAAAATCCGCCGCCAATTCGTTGATCTCAATTAACTTGTCTTTCTTCTCCTTCTTCACCCCGCCAGAAAAATTCGTCGGCAGCTCCACTCCGGCCTTGTCGGCGAGAATCTTCAGGCTTTCTTTGAAATCGACCCCTTCGATAAGCTGGACTATCTTGAAAATATCCCCGCCCGTCTGGCAGCCGTAGCACCAAGCGAACTGGCGCTCGGGGGAAATGATGAAGCTCGGTGTCTTCTCGGAATGGAAAGGGCAGCACGCCTTGAAATTACGCCCGGCTTTCTTGAGCTGGACATACTGGCTGACGACATCGACGATCGAAAGGCGTGATTTAATTTCAGCTACAGTGTCCATACAGAGTTAAGAGACCCCGATTTTATCAAAAGCTGAAATTATTTTTTCGAAAAAGTCGCGACGAGGAAAAAGACGAAGGAAAGCGCGGCAAGAGTGATCGAGGTCATGATCAGCCGGGCGATGATCCGAGAACCATCTGGATCGAAGAACCAGACCGCGGTCAACAAAGTGAGCGCTGTGGTGATTGTGAAAATCACTGTTGCGCTGGCCCAAAATTTTTGGGTAGGTGTTTTAGACATTTTTAAAAAATTAAAAATCCACACAAACGACTTCCTCAAAGTCATCCCAACTCTTGAGCTCATCGACGAGCTGCTCTGGAATGACATCATCGACGTCGAGAATCATCAGAGCCTCTCCGCCGACTTTATTGCGCCCGAGATCCATATTGGCGATATTGATTGAATTTTCGCCAAGCAAAGTTCCGACCCGGCCGATAATCCCCGGCTGGTCGTGGTGCTGGGTCAGCAGCAAGTGCTCAGTCGGTCGGAAATTAACTTTGAAATCCTGGATCAAAGTAATGCGGGGTTCGCCTTCGACCAGAGTGCCGCAGACTTTGACCGTGGCCTTCTCGGCCGTGAGTTCGAGACAAATCTGGCTTTTATAGTTTTCACAGTGCTTCTCTTTTTTAATTATGAGTTTCAAGCCTTTTTTCTCACTCAAATCCAAAGCATTGGTGAAATTAACGTTCGTGGCGTCTGTCATAGTCTCCAGTAATCCTTTTGTAGCAGACACCTCTGGCATTTTGGTGTCAGCTTCAGAGATTTCACCAGCAATTTTAAGTGTCGCCTTCTTCAGTTTCGCGCTACCGAGAACCTGGGCTGCCAAGCGCGACATTTTTTCAGTCAGCTCATTCCAAACTTTTTGGTCCTTCAGGCTGCCACCCTCACGAGCCGGCAGATTGACAATGTATTCGACCACCTCCCCACGCAAAGCGCGGACAACTTGATCAGCCAGCTGCAGGCCGACTTTTTCCTGGGCTTCGATTGTCGAAGCACCAAGATGCGGTGTAACAAAGAAATTCGATAAAGCCAGCAGCGGATTTTTTTTATCAACCGGTTCCTCAACGAAAGTATCAAGTGCAGCCAAGGCTTGAGGTTTTTCTTTCAGCCATTCCAACAAAGCCTTTTCGTCGACTACGCCACCGCGAGCGAGGTTTAACAGCATTGCGTCAGCTTTCATTAATTCAAATTGTTTCTTGGCGATCAGATTTTTGGTCTGCGGAATTAATGGAACGTGCAACGTGATAACGTCGGAATTTTTGAGTAACTCTTCCAGCTCGACAAGCTCTGCACCGACCGAATCAGCGATTTCGGGAGTCACGACTGGGTCGAAAGCCAGTACTTTGAGGTTGAAGCCCTGAGCGCGCTCAGCGACCAACTGTCCGATTTTGCCAAGCCCGACGATACCGAGAGTTTTGCCATCTAGTTCGCGGCCAATTTTTCCCAACTCTTTCTTTTTCCACTCGCCCGCCTTGGTCGAAGTGTTGGCTTCCGGCAAACGACGAAAGGCTGCCAAAGTCTGGCCAAAAACCAATTCGGCTACACTGGTTAAATTGCCCGTTGGTGCGTTTACTACTAGGACACCCGCATCCGTAGCAGCCTTCTTGTCGATATTGTCCGTGCCAGCTCCAGCCCGGCCAACGATCTTGAGCTTCTTACCGGCTGCAATGATCTTCGGTGTGACTGTCGTAGCGGAACGGACTATCAGTGCATCAAATTCGGGAATTTTCTTGACTAGCTCGGCTTCGCTCAAACCAGTCTCAACTTCAACCTCACAATCTTTTTGAGCTTGCAGAAACTCGACTGTTTTGGGCGAAAGTTCATCCGCAATAAAAATTTTGAACATTAAGGATGGGGTTACATATTAGGGTGGCGAATTTTAGCGTGGATTTCCTGTTGACGGAAGTCAGCGTTAGATGTGTGTTTTACAGAAAGAGTTTGTTAAAATTCGGCAAGCACTCACCAAAATAAAATGGCTCATTCCCGCACCCTCCCCACCATCATAACCTTCTCTGCGATTGCTCTGGCCCTCGCCGCTACGGCAGCTATTTTGCCAAGTGGAGAAAGCCGTAAAGATATTCGCGACCTACGGGTCGAATACGGTATCGACAGTGAGCCCAGTGCGGCCCCCGGAGAGACCGGTGATGAGAGTATTTTTGATTTTTTACGCTTCAGGGTCCAGCCAGCTGAGGTCGGACCCGAAGTGAAGATCACCCGTTCGCGCCAACCGATCAACAAGCAGATTATCGACAACCGCAACAAGTCCCAAATTGACCTAGTTCGTAGTCCGGTCGATTCTGTTGTTATTGTCGCGGACAACTCTGCAGAGATTTTGAGAGCTCTAGAGCAATCCCTAGAACATGACCAATCCGTAAGCGAATTGGCTGTGCAATCTTCCGATCCAACCGGCTGTGACACGATCGAAAACGTGCGCGAACAGGAAAACTGTCGCGGAGAGATTTATTTTCAAAAAGCGATTATCGCTAAGGATGCCGGTGTGTGTAGCCAAATCGAAAATCTAAACTTGAAATTACGCTGCCAAAACTACGTTAACCTAATCCCTCGCAATGAAATCTCAAATTAAAAAACGGATTACTCAGGCCGGACTAATCGCGCTCGTTTTGGCGGTTCTTTTTCTGCCGAGCTTGAACTTCGATAATCTCAAGGCTTACTTAAACCAATCGATCAGCGGTTCGTATGAGATTGAGATCGTCTGGGGACAAGCCTATAGCCCAATCGCTGGCTGGGTTAACTTTTATTGTGACGGGGCTGGCCATACCCAACCAGCCGATGTACGGGTCAATTACCCCAGCCGTGGCGCCGACGAGATGAGTGACTCCTGTGATTCGCTCTCTTACCAGACCGAATATGACCCGATTAGCAAGAACTTCTCCGGTTACGCTTATTCGACCAATTATGGCTGGCTGGAGATGTCCGGTATCAAGATGGAAACCCCGATCAATTCTGTGGATTCATCTGAGGTAACTGGCAAAACCAACGGCAGTGAGATGGGTGAACCCTATAATTTTGGCAAAACCTACTTTGAAGCTGGCGATCCAAACGAATTTAATCCTGGCGTACGCTACTACAATCAAGAAGCTTATTTCTGCGGCTTTGCCTATAGCGAAGAAATCGGTTACATCAGCTTCTGCGACCCCGAAACTAAAGAGCGCGCGCCAAATAACATCTCGGTCGAAGGCTACGATTGGGACACCTATGCTGTCTATATGGGTGTTTCGGAGCTCTACGGTGGTGGCGGTGAGGGTGATGAAGAGGGTGAGTTTGGTGGGACCTTCAACCCGGCTGCCCCGACCCTGACTACCGCAGAGAAAGTCTTGGCAGCGACTGATGATTATGATGACACTTTGTGGTTTATGGATGACGCTTCTGATATCGATTCAGTTGAGGTCAAGATTTATGATGCCAATGGTGATCTCCAAACTTACACGGCTAATTATTTTGATCCGGTGATGAAGCGAGCCTCGGTCGATATTTCTAACCACGACTTCAGCACTGCCGCGAATTACAACTTGATTTACACGGCCTGTGACCAAGTCGATAACTGCTCAACGAATTATGTTGTTCCAGAATTCTTCCACGTAGTTGCCAATGTGCCTAGTTTTGTGAGCCCTGCCAATAGTTACTTTGAATTCACTTCTGGTGAGGTAGTAGCTGATGGCACGGAAAACCACTCCGTAATAGTTCACTTGGTCGATAGTTTCGGTAATCCGGTCATTCCGGTCTCTGGCATCAAGAGCGTTGGCGCTGAATTTGTCTTCGACAACACTACTGACCTCGACCAAATTGCCGGTACTGGTGATTCGGCTATCTTCACTTCAAGTGAGTTCAGCCTAGACCAATCCGGAGGCACGACGGTTGGGCCCTTGAGTGAATCCGGAAGTGACGGCACTTTTGAAATTGATGTTTCCTCGTTAGCCCCGACCAGCGCGGGCTATGAGCCGATCGCTGATGATGGTATTGATTTGAATTTTGACAGCCTGAATCTAAGCATCGCTGGCATTGACGGTTATACGAATATTGGCGAAGTTGAGGTGACCGTCGCCAGCACTGATCCCAACAGCGAATTTGCTTTCTCCCCTGCAATCGTTGCAACTCCGACTGCACTGATCTGGAACTCCACAACAGAAGTCTATGAAGTCGATCCTGAAGGTGTCGAAAACATCACGATTAACGCTCCAAAACGTTTCAACATTAGCCTGCAAAACCAAAGCACTACTGTAGGCACCACAGATCCTTTGCTTGGCGTCGCACTTGATAACGGCCCTAGTAGCAACGTCGAGTGGGCTGAGGGTGTGATCGAAACTGCTGGTAGTTCTACCAGCCTTTCCGAGAATTTAGACCTGGATATTGATACCAACACAACTTTCGACAGTACTATTGAGGATCTCAGCAGCTGGATCACTGGGATCACTGCCAGCAGTATCGACAACAGCCTGCGCTTCCGAGCCACTCCTGAACTAGATGCAGCAGCAACTGCTGAAGAAAACCTAGAAACTACTTTGCAAGCTTATGTTTGCTATACCATCGCGGGCAGTGATGTTTGCCACCGCGGTGGCAAACTCGAAGGCAGCATAGATGTGGAGGCCGCCAACCTCTACAACCCCGGCATAGAGATCCTGGGGTCAATCCGGTCTAGCAGTGGGACAGCGAGTAAGCAGACGGGTGCGGCTGTGAATCAGTCTCTGGGAGATACAGTACAGAATGAATTCCAGGATGCGATTAAT
>JAIPIJ010000031.1 GCA_021734705.1 Candidatus Peribacteraceae bacterium | reverse complement strand
AAGGTCAGAGGTTCGACTCCTCTCGGACCCACCAGTTTGATTTCGATAAAATAGATTTGTCGAATTGGTTAGAGCGTCCCGATGGACATCGGGAAGGTCAGAGGTTCGACTCCTCTCGGACCCACCAGTTTGATTTCGATAAAATAGATTTGTCGAATTGGTTAGAGCGTCCCGATGGACATCGGGAAGGTCAGAGGTTCGACTCCTCTCGAACCCACCATTTACATAGCTTTTTGCATTAAACGTTGTCTTTTTTTAGGAATTGAAGGATTATGTATAGGTATTGTCTGATAAATAGACATTTAAATAGCTATTTAAATAACTATTTCATGCGTAGACCACTAAAGCAAAAAAGCACGCGTAAGATATTTTCCCGTGGCGGCAGCTATGCTGTGACTTTGCCGATCGAGATCGTTAAAGAGCTCAAATGGAGAGAGAAGCAAAAAGTCGTTATCAAAAAGCGCGGTAAGGGAATTCTCATTGTGGATTGGGAAAAGTGAGATGATTAATCGCGTTTAATATTCAATTCATTTTTAAGCGCTCCTTCTAGGATATAATAACTATAAGTCTAATCATTAGCCTTGTCAGAATCTGTAGAATTTGACTTTTTTATGGATGAGGATATTCGTTCGCAGCGGATAGGTGTTCTTTGTATGGAAAAAACTTTGACGCCAGCGCTCACACAAGCACTATTTCGCGTGAAAGAAGAGGCTAATGAATTTCATAAGAAGCGCATAGATTCACTTAAGTTGTCTGGGAAAGCAAGAGAGGAGCGCCTTAAATCCACTCATAGGCAACTTAGAGAAGTAAAGTGGTCATCTTTAAATTTGATGCGCTCATTTATTGCCAACTCTTTTATTGAACAGTTTTTTCATTACTGGGGAAAAGGACCTTTGCCAATTATGTTTTTTAATACGCCGTTTATTAATAACCACAAGGATTCTATTATTATTTTTTTTGATAAGCTTAAGGAGCTCAAAGTTGCTTCTTTGAAAAATCTCCA
Source organism: Candidatus Peribacteraceae bacterium (assembly GCA_021734705.1). Lineage (GTDB taxonomy): Bacteria > Patescibacteriota > Gracilibacteria > JAHISY01 > JAHISY01 > JAHISY01. The sequence continues at coordinate 10,156 of JAIPIJ010000031.1, read as the reverse complement.
GAATTCTAGTTCAGTCTTTTTTCTTGATACTTTTACGACGACTTCGGGCTATCGGTTTGAAGAAAAAGTACGTAATGCTTGTAATTTAGCGCGTTGTTTTCGCATAGATAGCCGGGCACACGATATAATGCAATTAGCGGATATTTTACTTGGGATTACGGTTTTCAATTCTAAAGGTAAGAAAACAAATAATAAGTCTAAATTGAGAGTTTTGGAAAGTTTTGAAAAGCAGAAAAATAAAATTCACCAAAGAAAAACGACTTCTTCATGTGAAGCCGTATATTATATTGAACCTTAATTTGAAGTGTAGTGGTTTGAAAGCCTCATTTATTGGGAGGGTCTCCCCACTACGGGTACATATTAACAAATATACGAACTGATTACAACAGATTTGGCGCACAAAGCTGTGTAGTTTTTCATCTTTTTTTAATATATTTAAGTCCCAGCGGTTTAAGATTAATTAGTCGTATTTTTATTAGCAAAGTATGTTTGTCAAAATAAAGAACGCTCTTTGCGAAATAATCTTCCCCATTCATTGTGTCGGCTGTGGAACCGAGGGGGAGTGGTTTTGTGAAAGTTGTTCACAGAAGATTTTGCTTAACGCTAAACAATTCTGCCCGGTTTGCTGGCGGGAAAGTTCGGGTGGGAAAATTTGTGCGAGTTGTGAATCGCCACTTAGTGGCTTGCGTGTGGCAGCGAGTTATCAGCGCAATCCGGAGCTGGCACGAGCGGTCAAAACTTTGAAATATAAATTCTCCGAACCGCTGGCGGAGAATCTGGGGGCACTGCTTAGCCGGGCGGTTAGTTCGAAGAATTATTCCAACGAACGAGTAATTACTTTTGTGCCGCTCCACAAAAAGCGCCGCCGTTGGCGCGGATTCAACCAGGCGGAATTACTGGCACGGGTCACCGCCAAGAATTTAAACTTGCCACTTGAGAGTTTATTGATTCGAAAGAAAAATACTCCGCCGCAGGCTAAGCTTAATAGGGCGGATCGGCTTAGGAATCTTGAAGGTGCTTTTATGATTCGGGAAGGTTGTTCGGTTGTGGATAAAACAATCTTGCTAATTGACGACGTTGCCTCAACTTCCAGCACCCTGAGTGAGTGCGCGAAAATTCTTAAGCAAAGTGGCGCTAGGGAAGTTTGGGGTCTGGTCCTTGCACGAGGATAGAAATACTTGAAGACGCGGTCGCGCGACCGCGTCTTCAGAATGAACACATTAAGAGTCGGTCGATCCGAAACCGCCCCTTGTTTGGTTCTCCACTTTTTCAATTTCCTCAAATTCAGCGCGTTCACAGCGGACGAAAAGGCCTTGGGCGATTTTTTCTCCGCGCTCGACAGTGACTTTTTTGCCAGAGAAGTTGTGAACCTGAATTTTGAGCTCATCCTCGCTGCCGCAGTAATCCTGGTCGATCACTCCAAGCCCGTGGGGCTGAGTGAGGCCTTTTTTGCGCGGGGTTGAGCTGCGTGAGGTGACCAACAGTGCGAAACCGGGGGGAGTCGCGACTATGACGTTGGCTGGGATCAGTTTGATTTCACCAGCCTCGATCTCGGTCGTCTTACGCGCGAGTAAATCGAAGCCGACCGCGCCCGCCGTTTCGTAAATTGGCAGGGGCAGGTCTTTGTCGATACGGAAGATTTTTACCTTCAAAGTGCTTAAAGATTCTTAATTAAATCGTTGGCGTCGACTTTCACACCGGGACCCATAGAGCTAGCTAGTGAAATAGATTGGAAATAGTTGGCCTTGACCGTTTTTGGTTTTACATCGAGGACAGCCTTAAGATAGGTTTCGATATTCTCGACTAATTTGGTGTCATCGAAAGAAACTTTGCCGACGAGATTGTGAAGGATGCCGTAGGAGTCAGCCCGGAATTCAACCTTGCCCTTCTGGATTTCAGCAATCGCGTTTTCGAAGTCTTCCGTGACAGTTCCGGCTTTAGGGTTTGGCATCAGGCCTTTTTGGCCGAGAGTTTTAGCAATCTTACCGAGTTTCTTCATCATCTCTGGGGTGGCAACCGCGACATCGAAGTCGAGCCAACCCTTACCGATCTTATCGATCAAACTTTCTTCACCGGCTTCGATAGCGCCAGCCTTCTTAGCTGCAGCAGCTTTGTCTTCTGCGACGAAGGCAACCACGCGAAGTTGCTTGCCAGTTCCGTTGGGTAGTGAGACGCTCGCGCGGACAATCTGGTCGGATTTCTTCGGATCAATTCCAAGTCGGGTATGGATTTCCACGCCAGCATCAAATTTGACCGTCGAAGTTTCTTTGACGAGCTTTACAGCTTCCTCCAAGGGGTAGAGCTTCTCTTTATCAATTTTTTCCGAAGCAGCGCGCCAAGCTTTGGAGTGAATCTTAAGCGGATTGCGCTTTTGGGCTTTTTTCTCCTTAGCGGTTTTTTGAGGGGCACTTTTGCGTTCGGCTTTGGCAGCTTTTTTCTCTTCTTTTTCTGCAGCCTTCTTTTCCTTGGCTTCCTCTTTTTTTTGCTTCAAAAGCTCAGCCTCTGAAATTTCAGCGGCTTCATCTTTTGGCTTGTCATCCGCTGCTGCGGATTTTTTAGTGGGGTTCATGCTAGTGAGTTACGAGGTGCGAACGTGCAGAGCCAAAATCTCCACACTCCCTCAAGGATTTTGCTACCAGCTGGGCTGAGAGCGGGCGGATTTTACTGGAAAATATTTAGCAGGGCAAATAATTGAAAATTAGCTTGAAAAGTGTTAAAATATAGGGATAAACGTGTTAAAATGGCTGCCGTGAACGAAAGAGAAAATCCCGAAAAACGACACGAAAAAGCCTCTGGAGAAGGTGAAAAAGTTGATGTTAAAAAAATAGAGGCTGAAGCTGATGTCACAGAGGTGGCCTCCGGGATTGCGGCCGAGGTTGCTGATTTGGCGATCGATTCTGCCGAATCGGCAGAAGCTGGCGGAGAATCTTTCTCTGAGCACAAAGGCGACAAAAAAGATTATGCAGCGCCAAAAAGTGGTGCAGCTACAGATGACAAACAAAACCTGTTTGCCCACATCCAGGCGACTGTGCCGACAGCCCAAATGAAGAAAGAGGTTGCATCCGCGATTCGTAAGGAAATTCGTAAAGAAGAGCAAAAAGTGCTGCTAGCTTATGTCGGGCTCAAGAAATATTCTCCGCACCGTCTAGCAGAGAAGATTGCCAAAATTCGCTCGCTCAAGGATCTGCTCTCAGGCTTGGTGGACGCAACTAAAGAATTCTTGACCGGGCTTTATCTCAAGTGGGTTAAGCGCGGGGCCTAAGTTTTGCGCTCGCTCCAGTTTAATTTACGGCGGAGAATTGCGAAGTGGTTGCGTTTTTTGGGATGGATAACTTCGAGCTCCCAGTCAGCTTTACGAAAAATAATTTCGTCACCGGTTTTGAGTAGCGAATTTTTTTGGCCGTCGGCAGTAAGCATAAGATTGGCTTGATCGATTTTGGCGTGAATTTTGCCATTGGCTGGAAGTACGAGTGGGCGAGCGGCGAGCAGGTGCGGATTGATCGGAGTCAGGATGACCGCTTCCAGATTCGGGTCGAGGATCGGCCCACCGGCTGAAAGCGAGTAGGCTGTCGATCCGGTCGGGGTCGCGATGATCGCTCCATCGGCGTGGAAGGTCGCAATTCGTTTACTATCAAAATCAAAATCAAGCGCGATCAGGCGGGCGACGCGATTCTGATTCAAGACAAATTCGTTGAGTGCACGGAAGGTGTGGACGATCTTGCCTTTGCGGTGGATTTCGGCGGTCAGCAGAATACGAGGGCTGCTTTCAAATTTTCCAGAAAAAAATTGCCGGAGCAGTTGCTCCAGATTTTCCGGGGCAAATTCAGTTAGAAATCCTAGCGTGCCGTCCAGGCGGATGCCGGCAAACTTACCGATTGCGCCGAAGTAGTCGCGAGCTGCGCCGAGCAGAGCCCCGTCGCCGCCGAACACTAGGATCAGATCAACTCTTTTAATTTCCCGGCTGCTAGCAGCCTTGCGTTGCAAAATTTTGGCGACTGATTTATCGAGATACACTTCCTTATCTTGCTTCTCGAGAAAGCGCACTACTCTCTGGAAATAGCTTTTGCGCGAGTGAGAATTTTGGCCGCCGACGAGCGCGATTGAATTCAAATGTGGTTCAAGCACGTCGCTATTTTACGCTAAAATGTTCGAAATGGACGGCTTCCTAGCTATCAATAAACCGAAGGGTATTACTTCACACGATGCGGTTGCTTTCGCGCGCCGTAGGCTCAAAATCCGTAAGATTGGCCACGCTGGTACGCTGGATCCGATGGCGACGGGGGTCTTGATTCTCGGGATTGGCGCAGCGACGCGCTTGCTCGAATATGTACAGCAATCTGAAAAAGAGTATGAAGCCGAGCTTACTTTCGGTTCGACAAGTTCCACGGACGACGCTGATGGTGAACTGACTCCCTTTCCTGAATCCAAAAAATTTGCCCGGCCGGAACTTGAAAAAGTCCTACCGGAATTCATTGGCGTCATACACCAAATCCCGCCGCAGTTTTCGGCAATCAAGATTGCCGGGCAGTCGGCTCATCGGCTCGCCCGCAGCGGCCAAAAGGTCAAATTAAAGTCACGCGAAGTTGAAATCCACGAGATTAAAATTCGCAATTTTGATTTCCCGCGGACTGAAATTTCTGTGCGTTGTGGTAGCGGGACCTATATTCGTTCGCTGGCACGAGATTTGGGTGCGCGGCTCGAGTCAGGAGCTTATCTTTCGAAATTAACTCGGACGAGAGTGGGGGATTTCACACTCAATCGTGCGTTGCCACTACGTTCAATCCGCGCAGAGAAAATCCTGCCGATTGAAGCGGGGATTACCTTTCCGCAGATTCGCCTCACGCGGATCGAAGCGGACAAAGTCCAAAACGGCCAAAAAATTCCGGCGCGTACCAGCGATCCTTACGTAGCAGCCTTCTTTGAAAATCATTTCTTGGCGATCCTCGCGCGCGAGGAGGCCAAACACTCCCTCAAGCCAGAAAAGGTTTTTGCGAGAAACCTGCCAGCTGAGAAATTGATTGAGTTCGCGACTCATAAAATTCGCTAAAATTTCCGCGTGAACTTTTACCCACTCGCTTTCGCGTTCACACTTACGCTGTTTCTCACTATTTCCGCGATCAAGTTTTTTCCGCGTTGGGGCCTCTTGGATGATCCGAAACGCTACGGCCTCAAGCGTGCGCCGATCCCGTACTTCGGCGGTATCGCGATTTTTATTGCTTGTATCACTTCAATTTTAATTTTTGTGCCGCTCACGAAAGAAGTGCTCGGATTGATTGCCGGGGCGACGCTACTCACCACGACTGCTTTTCTCGATGACGCTTTTCGGTTGCCGCCACTCGTGCGCCTAACAGTCCAAATAATTGCGGCTGGTATATTGGTTATCTCGGGGCTCGGAATCGACCACATCACGAATCCTTTTGGTGGAATATTTAATCTTGCTGCCCTAGATTGGAATGTTGGCCAACTTTGGGGCGGGGAGTATCACCTTACGCTGCTCGCTGACCTTTTCACTGTCGGTTGGGTGGTGCTGCTCACGAATTCACTAAATTGGCTGGACGGAGTGCCAGGGCTTTCGAGCGGAATCGCTTCCTTGGCAGCTTTAGTAATTTTCTTTCTGGCTGTGCGAACGGGCTACCACTACTTCGACCAATCCGCTGTAATTGCTCTGGCTGCGATCTTGGCCGGTGGCGCTCTGGCTTTCACAGTCTTCAATTTTCCGCCGCCGAAAATTCTACTCGGGGATTCAGGCTCGATGCTGCTCGGTTTCATCTTGGCCGCGCTTGCTGTCTTCTCCGGAGGCAAAGTCGCGACGGCTGCACTCGTACTTGGTTTTCCTCTACTCGATGCTTTTTGGGTAGTCTTACGGAGGGTTTTTTCGGGCCAATCGCCCTTCCGTGGAGATTACGGCCATCTCCACCACCGCTTACTCGCCGCTGGATTCTCTCCACGCAAAACTGTCGCCGCGGTTTACTTAGCCTCAGCCGCCTTTGGAGCGATTGCGCTCTTCATCGACGATTCATTCGGGAAACTGCTCGCGCTGGGCGGATTGTTCCTAGTGATGTTGGGGGTTGGTTGGAAATTACGGAATGCGAAATTAAAGTCCGAGCTTTAAATTTTATCTGGCGCGATTCGGTAGATGCGATTCATGAATCGCATCTACGAAGAATTCCGTAAATTTTGAATAGCGATTTCGCGGTCGTCGGATCGGAAAATATAACTGCCAGCGACCAGCACGCTCGCCCCAGCTTCGACGGCTCTCTTCGCGGTTTCGGCGTTGATGCCGCCGTCTATGGCGATTTCAAGATCAGGATTCTGTTCTCGCAATTCACGGATTTTCGGCAGGCTGCTTTCCATAAATTCCTGGCCGCCGAAACCTGGCTCGACTGACATTACTAGAACCAGATCAACTAGGGGTAAAAGTTCTTTGATCGTGGAGACCTCGGTTTTAGGCTTGATCGAAATTCCAGCCTGGCAACCCAGTTCCCGAATTTTTTTCAAAATTGTTGGAACATCACCGTCAATCTCAGCGTGAATCGTGATTGCGTCGGCTCCGGCTTTCGCGAAATCTTCAATCAGATCCTCAGGATTGCTAACCATCAGGTGCGCATCTTTGAATAAATTTGTTTTCAAATCCTTCAGTACCGGCGCGCCGATGGTGAGATTCGGGACGAAATGTCCATCCATCACATCAATGTGAATCCATTCAGCGAATGGTTCGATACTGGCAATTTCTTCGTTCAATTTACCGAAATCGGCAGAGAGGATTGAAGGCGCTATTTTTAATTTAGGGGTCAGGTTTTAGGGGTTAGGTTCCAGGAGGATAAATGCGTGAATGCAAGTGACATTGGCCAATGTCGCCCACAGTTAGATTTCAATTTTCTTAATGCGGCCTTCATGGCGGCCGCCCTCGAAATCAGTCGCTAAAAATTTCGCTAGCATTGCAGTTGCCAGTTCGGGCGTAGTTTGCCGGCCGGATAAGACCAAAACATTGGCATCGTTGTGTCGGCGGGCGAGTTCCGCGTCCTCGACCGACATGCAGCGTGCCGCGCGGATTCCAACGTGGCGGTTCAGCGCCATCGAGATGCCGAGACCAGTACCGCAGATTCCAACGCCGCGGCTTTCCGGATTCGCCAAGACTTTCTCAGCGAGAGCGTGTCCGAAGTCCGGGTAATCGCAACTCTCTGCGGAATCGCAGCCGAGATCCTCAAATTCGATTTTTTGCTCAGTCAGAAAGTTTTTTAAGCCTTCTTTGAGTTCAAATCCGGCGTGATCAGAGGCTAAATAGAGCATTTTTAATCATTGGTATGCGCAAAGGTTAGCATAATCTAGGCGTCAGAAATATTTTAATGCTTACTTGTTAGCTTGTATTGTCAATTTTAACTCCACAAGGTTCAATCGTACTTGCGCCCTATCTGTAGGTATCATGGGACCTCCTTTTTCGACAGCAGCTTGCATCACTACCACCTCTGCGATGGCCTCTCTGATGTCTTGGTTTTCACCAAACTGTTTCTGCATTTCCTCTAATACACATTTTAACTCTTGGAGAAGTTCAGGATCAGTTTGGTTGTTAGTGTCTTGAAAAGGCATGATTAATCATTAAAGTGTCCCATCTTAAATTTAAGCTATTAATACGTCAAGATTAATACTTCTAGATATAGCTGCACAATTACTACTTTTCTAAAAACATCTCCGGCGTGATCAGAGGCGAGGTAAAGCATATTGGAATGATCGTAAGGATGCTAAGGAGCTTTTCCGCCAGAGGCGGATCCGCTTTTAGCGGGAAGGATTATAAGGAATTTATAATTTAGTGGAGTTGAGAATCTTTAAGGCTCTTTATCGCTCTTTAAAATCCTTATTATCTTTCAATTAAATTTTAATTTGCATCTCTACGGTAGCCTTTTTCGCTCCGAAGAGTTTTTCGAATTCAGTCGAGTCGAGGGTCTCGACTTCGAGTAGTTTCTCGGCGATTTTCTTCAGCTTGGCCTTATTTTTTGCCAAAATGTTTTTGGCGGTCGTGTAGGCTGTCTCGACAATCTTGCGGACTTCATCATCAATCTTGCTGGCCATCTGTTCGGAATAATCCCGCTCATGCATCAAGTCTTTGCCGATGAAAATGCTACCGTGAGATTTCCCAAAAATGACTGGTCCGAGACGTTCGCTCATGCCGAATTTTGTTACCATCGCCCGCGCGATTTTGCTGGCGCGCTCGAGGTCACTAGAGCTGCCAGTCGTCACTTCGCCGAAGACCATTTCCTCGGAGACGTGTCCGCCGAGTAGGCTGGCGAGTTCGTCGCGGAAACGCGATTCGCTCTCGAGGCGGCGGTCAATCACCGGCAGATACCAAGTCACTCCCAGTGCCATGCCGCGCGAAACAATCGAGACTTTGTGGACTGGATCGGTGTGCGGAAGGACGTGCGAGACGATGGCGTGGCCGGCTTCGTGAAAAGCGGTGATTTTTTTCTCATCGTCAGTTAGCACACGCGATTTTTTCTCCGGTCCGAGCGCGACTTTTTCGATGGCGTGCTCCAGCTCGGCTTGAGAAACAGTCTTGAGCCCACGTTTCGTTGCCAGAATCGCAGCTTCGTTCAGCAAATTTTCCAGATCTGCGCCAGTGAATCCCGGTGTCTGCCGCGCGACTTTTTCGAGATCGGCATCTTTGGCGAGTGGCTTGTTGTGCGAATGGACTTTCAAAATTTCGGTGCGCTCGCCGATATCCGGTACGTCGATCACTACACGGCGATCGAAACGCCCGGGACGCAACAGCGCTGGATCCAGTACGTCCGGACGATTGGTCGCAGCTATCACAATGACATTCGTGCCAGTTTCGAAACCGTCCATTTCAGTCAGAATCTGATTGAGAGTTTGCTCGCGTTCGTCGTGCCCACCGCCCATTCCAGTCCCGCGTTGGCGGCCGACGGCATCAATCTCATCGACAAAAACAATCGATGGGGCATTGCGTTTCGCTTTTTTAAATAAATCGCGGACACGGCTGGCACCGACACCAACGAACATTTCAACGAATTCCGAACCAGAGATCGAGAAGAAAGGCACATTCGCTTCTCCGGCAACAGCTCGCGCGAGCAGGGTTTTACCGGTTCCCGGGGGGCCGACCAGCATCACGCCTTTCGGAATTTTCGCGCCCATCGCAGTGTATTTTTTCGGGTTTTTCAAGAAGTCGACGATCTCGACGAGTTCTTCTTTGGCTTCGTTTGCTCCAGCTACGTCTGCAAAAGTCGTTTTGTTTTTCGTCTTGTCGGAGACAGTCGCGCGCGACTGGCCGAAGCTCATCGCGCCCTGATTGTGGGACTGGGCTTGGCGCATCATATAGATGAGGAAGGCGGCGATCAGGACGAAGGGAATGATGCCAGCGATTACATTGAGCCAAAAATCCGAGCCGGCTGAATCAATTGCCTCAACCTCGACTCCGGAATTTGGATCCGATAGACCAAGGTCTTTCAGAGTTTCTCCGGCTGGTCGGGTGGAGCTCTCAAGTGTACCATCTTTCAGCTCGACCGAGAGAGCTGTGCCGTCCACAGTGATCTTCGCAATCTCACCAGCGGCGAATTGCTGTTGGACTGTAGTGATCGAGACTTCGGTAGCTGGTTCTCCTTGTTCGCCGAAAATGACGTAGATGCTCGCTGCAATGAGAGCGAGAATTAGTAGTGTCGTGAGGCCGTTGCGCCGCGAGGGATTCTTCATTCGAAAGTTTTAGAAAGCGGGGAAGAGTTTAACTTCGCCGGAAAAAGAAGTAAAATTGCCGTATGAAAATTGCAATTATTGGCTTCGGAAAGATGGGTCACGCGATTGAGGCCGTGGCGCTGGCGGCAAAACACGAGGTTGTCGCCAAGATCGATCCCTCCTTCGCCCTTCGGGCTTCGGAGGACAAGCCCGCAGGTTCGGAGAAATTATCAACCGAAATTTCTGCGGAAAGCTTGAATGGTGCGGAGGTCGCGATTGATTTCACACACCCCGATGTCGTTCTCGAAAATTTGAAAAAGTTAACCGAGCTGAAAGTCCCAACAGTTGTTGGTACGACTGGCTGGTATGACGCCTTGCCCGAAGTTGAAAAAATGGTCAGCGAAAATTCGGCTGCGCTTTTGTATGCCGGTAATTTCTCTGTCGGCGTGCAGACTTTTTACGCGATTGTCGAAAATGC
>JAIPIJ010000030.1 GCA_021734705.1 Candidatus Peribacteraceae bacterium | reverse complement strand
TATCCACGAAAATCCCTGTCAAGAACACTGGAAATTAGCCAACGCTCCCGAAGAATATCTTTATTCTAGTGCGCACAACTATTACTGTGGCGGCGGAGTCTACGATAAAATTGACTTACTCTTTTAAATCACGTGGCGGCAGAGTCCCTTCGGAGACTCTGCCGGAGGCTAATATTTTTTTAGAAGGTTTCGTAGATGAATCTGTCTAAAATTTGTTGATGCCCCCAAAGAGCTATACTTAACAAGCAATGATGACGAGGCCTGTTGGAAAATCTGGTTCAACCAAGAATATTCATTCGATCATGCTTCCGTTTTATGTGTATTTCTTTATTGTACTTGTGTATGTTGCAGTGAGTCCATGCAGGGAACTTGGGAGTTCAAATTGTGAAGAGCTATCATCGATCTTTCTTTTTGTGGTTTTACCTCTGGCAATGTTGGCTTGGATTGCACAGATAAGGCTACTTTTTAAAAGGAGAACATCTAGCATAATTTTTTCTATTCCAGGAATAATATTTGGTGTTCTGTATGGTTTTGGTTGGTATAGTATGGGGAACAACAACTCAATAGTTAGCCTTTTAGGGTATTTGCTATTTTTCACTTTTATCTTTGCTGCAATTTCAACGGTAACAGGTCTCTTCTTCGACTATATCATTAAAAAACTTAGTAAATAGATTTCGGGCAAGCCTCTTTCGTTCGACACCCCCCTAAACCCAAGCTAAAATATTCCTGTTTTAACTATTTCAAAATGATCCGCAAAATTTTTAGTGTCGCGCTTGTTTGTGCGCTTACATTTACTTTGGCCGCCTGTGGCAACAAATACCGCATTGAGCGTGAGGGCATGCCAGATGAGCTCAAAGCCCGCCTCGAAAATCAAATTGTCGCTGGTGAAGCTCTCCTAGCAGAGGCTACCGAAGACATGGACAAGGTCAACGCGCTGCACGAGATCGCTTTCGCCAACGAGCAGCTCGGCTACTTTGACGAAGCGATTCCGCTGTATAAGCAGATTCTCGGGCTTTATCCGACCCACTATCCTGCGCTCAACAACCTCGGTGTGATTTACGAGGAGGTCGGGGAATACGAAACTGCCGCGAAATATTACGGCCAGTTGCTCGAGGCCAATCCGACCGAGACCAAGATCCTCGAGGATGCAATTCGTGCGCTGGTTGCTGCTGGTCACTACGACGATGCGCAGACCAATCTCGAAAGCTTCATTCGTTACAATCAAGATTCCGCTAGCGAGATCCAAAGCTTCATTTCGAATCAGTTCGAATTTATTCGCCAAGCCCGCTTAAAAACCCAACAATGAAAATTAAAGCACTCCTCGCCGCGGCTTTCTTTTGCCTCGCGGCTGCACCAGCACTAGCTGTTGCGACGATCGATTCGGTCGACGACCAGACCTTCGATCAGTACCAGAATATCGAACAGGCGCGGGATATCACGATTACTGACGATGCGACGACTCCGAGCATCACCGCGAGTGGGGATATTCGGATCAAGATCCCAGCGGACTTTCCGGTAATTTGGGACGACCGGGTGGCTTCCGTGAACCTGTTTGGTTCAGCTGTTGATGCTGGCCGTTTTGGTGGATCGAGCGCGAATGTGACCTATGAAGATTATGATAAGGTGGCTGTTATTAACGTTGATGAAGACTTTGAGGCTGGTGAAAGTGTCACGATCGCCGGTCTCTTTTTCGAAGGTTTTTACTGGTCCGGATCCAATGCCAAGTTGCAGCTGATTCTCCAGAAAGGCGGTGCGGTTGTCGCGACCAGCAGCAAAAGTCTGCAGGTTTGGACCAGTACCTATAGCGATAATTACGAGCCGGAAGCCCCGGGCAACATTGTCCTTCAGCAGATTGATTCGACAGTCAAAATCACCTGGACTGATCCGCCGGACATGGACGCTTCCCAAATTCAGATTTTGCGTGGTGTCGCTCCACTGCCAGTGGCTGGTACAGCTTATGCTGAGCAGGGGCGGGGAGTTGAGTCTTACACAGATACCGATCTCGAGATTGGTGACACGGTTTCCTACATTTTGCGTTCTTCCGACGGCCAGAATATTTCCCAAATTTCCGATCCGGTTTCGATCACGCTGACCGAAAATACCGAGCCTGAGCCGGTTGTCTGTACGACGGATTACACGCCAGTTTGTGGTAGCGACAATGTGACTTATTCCAACGCTTGTAATGCGGAAGCTGCTGGCATTACTAACTACACAGACGGTGAGTGTGAAGTCGAAGCGACTCCGCCAGAGCCGACTGAAGCAGAGCTCAAAGCGGAAGCGGCAGGAATTACAACTGTTCAGCTGGAAAGTGCGGTTACAAAATATTCCGATCTCGAACTTTCCCACTGGTCAGCTGGGTTTATGGCGCGGCTGAATGCAGATGAGATCATCGACGGTTATCCGAACGGGACCATCCAGCCGGACACGACGATCAATCGGGCCGAGCTGGCGAAAATTGCTGCGAACTCTTTCGGGTTGAGTGCAGACTTAACGGCTGCTGGATTTACCGATGTTCCGAGTTCAGCTTGGTTTTCTCCGTTTGTTCGTGCGCTCCAAGATGCCGACGCGGTTTGGACGACTTCTAGCAAATATTATCCAGCTGCCGGTGTAGCCCGAGGAGAAGCGGTTTGGACATTGCTGACAGCCGCTGGAGTCGAAATCCCAGCAGTTACGGAAAAATCGTTCCCCGATGTTTCAACATCGCACCCTTATGCCGCTGCGATCGCTTGGGCGAAAGACAATGGGATTCTCAACGGTTATGACGATGGTACTTTCGGGATTAACGACACTTTGACGCGCGCTCAGGTCGCTAAGATCGTAGTTCTGCTGAAGGCTAAATTGGCAGAGTAAAACATCGCACGTTTGAGAATAGAATTATGGTGGGTCGGCTGGGGCTCGAACCCAGGACCATCAGCTTAAAAGGCTGCTGCTCTACCGACTGAGCTACCGACCCGAAAGTGGATGGATTTTAACAAAAAAGTTGCAATGTTAAAATTAGGCGCAAGGAATTCAGTATTATCTAACTTCTAAAAAATGCCTCGTAAACGCACTCCTAAGCCTCGCAAGAGCTTATCTAAATCAAGCGGTTCTTTTCGCGCGGTTTGGTTGCCGATCGAAAAATTTTTCATCGGTCTCTGGTCTATCATTAAGACTATCTTTCGCGGACTACTGATGTTGTTAGAGAACATCTTCAAATTTGTAGTTGCCTTGGTTATCGCTGTTGCTAAAGTCGTTCAAGCGGTTGCTCTAGTTTTGGCTTCGGTTTTTCTCGCGCTCGCCCTGCTCGCACTGACTTTTTTCCTCTGCTCGCGCGCTCTGGATCTGCCGAATTCCGCCAGCTTCCAAAATTTCCGCGAACGGACAATCGAGATTATTTCTGAAGCGGCTGAGCCAGGATTCGCGACATGGGAATCCAACACTCAGGCTTGGATTGATTACCGTGCCGATTTGGTAGAGCTTTATAATTCCAGTCTGACAGCGGAAGAAAAAAAGCAGGAGCTTGCTGAATTGCGCGATGCACTCCACGAGCAATTAGACTTCTACGATCCGAATTTCCTTGAGTGGAAAATTCAGAAAGAGAGATAGCTTCCAAAATTAGGTTTTTTTAGATAAAATGTCCCACTTAAATTTTTAAGTTGGGACAGCCTGAGAAGCCGCAATTGCCGTTTCATGAAGACTTTTATTATCCTTTTGAATACAATCTAGAAAATATAGAAGCTTGTTTTTTAAACTGTTTAAATAAATCTAAATTTCAGCCTGAAGATAAAGAAAGGGTTAGCGTTGCTCTTGCAGAGGCGAAAAAACTTCATGAAAACCAAACGCGTGTAGAAGCTCAAGGATTGCCTTATGTAGTGCATCCCATAGAGGTCGCGCTTGAGGTTTTGAAGTTGGGCGGATCGCCAAATACAGTTATAGCTGCTTTATTGCATGATGTTCGGGAAGACGTTGATTTTATGCGCAGGCTGGAGAATGGTGAAGTTGCAGAAAAATTTGGTAGCCGTGTTGTTGAGCTTCTTACGCGCCTGCTTTCGAAGTATCGTCTTGAATTCTTTGGAATTTCAGGAAAATTCAAGGGGTGCTTCGCTTATTTTTTTGAGCGTGCGCTTTTAAAATTGTTGCCCAATGAGGCGCAAGTTGTGAGACTGACTGACTCAGCATACTTCAAGAAATTAGAAGGAGACGCTACAGCTGTTTTTATTAAGGCGATTGATCGTCGTAAAAATTTAATGTCACTTGGGCGCATGTTGGATGGTGTATTAGACCATCCTACTTCGGATCCGGCTGGAATTATTAACTTTGTACGAAAACAAATTACACAGACTAAAGATTTTGTTCTTCCGGCTGTTTATAGGAAATATGCGACCCTCGCTTATAATTTGGAGGCTTTAAACTTAAAACTCGAGATAAGATTAAAGATAGCAGAAGCCTTTACTGCAGAATCCACCGCGCAATCTTCAGAATTCCCTGTTTCCAGGCAACTCTGTGTGTGATGCCAGTTTGGTGTTCGTATTCCTTCCAGTGTTTTTGGTACCACTCGAAAGTTCGGACTAAGGTGTCGGTATTGGAGTACTTCGCACGCCAGCCGAGTTTTTTCTCAATCTTCTCTGTCGAGACGAAAGAATCTTTGTCAGCGGTCGCGTAGACCCACGCATAGAGCGGCGAGAGGCCGAGGCGCTCGAAAAAAGCCAGAGTGCCTTTGATGAGTCCGGCCGGAGTTTTGAGTACGCGTGACTCGCTGCCAACTTTTTTGAAGAAATCGTTTAGGTCTTCCTCGATAGTTTTAAATTTTTTACCACCGACGTTGAAAGTGTCATTCGCGAGGCGAGTAGGCCTACTAGCTGCCAGCCAGACTGCGTTGGCGAGATCCTCGACGTCCATCAGCTGGTAACGGTTTGATCCGTCGCCGATTACAGGAATCTTGGCTCCACGGCGAACCCAATCGAAGAGGATTTGGAATACGCCAAGCCGGCCGGTGCCGATAAAAGTTTTCGGACGAATAATAGCAACAGCCATTTTTTGCTTGCGCATTTTCTCGCAAATTTTTTCCGCCTCGATTTTCGCGTTACCGTATGGTCCGACTCCGACTCGCGGATCGGATTCCAGGATTGGGTGTTTTTCCGGTACGCCGTAGACCGCAGTCGAGGAAATGTAGACAACACGCTTGACGTGGTTTTTCTTGGCTGCCTCTAAAACAATTTTTGTGCCACGGACTGTCGTATCGATAATCTCTTTGGGTTTCGCCAAAGGTAGGGCGGCGGCAGCATGAATGACAACATCAACCCCTTGCATCAGGCGGTCAACTAAAAGCTTGTTCCGAATGTCCCCGACATAATTTTCGACTTGTCCCCAAAGGTCTGGCTCGTTCAGTGTTTCGAGATCCAGCAGCTTCACTCGGTGTCCGCGGTTGACCAGATTGCGCGCCAGATGGCAGCCTAGAAATCCGGTTCCGCCGGTAATTAAAAAAGTTTGTTTTTTCATGCCGCGTAATTTAGCATAAAATCAAAGAGATGCTGAATTGGTATTTTGTCGGGATTCTCCTGGGGATCTCCCTGATTGGGTTCTTGTATGTGGACGCTTACGCGATCAGGGCTGTCCAAAAATTCCGTCTGGAGTTTCACCCCTTTTTTCTCCATTTTTTTCGCGCGATTTCTTATACTCCATTTGTGGTTACGACACTTTTTGTCATCCCGCTTATTTTTGTTATCAAATTTATCGATTGGTATTCGGCGATTGCCTTGACGATAGCTTGTGTGATCGCGACTGGCTCGGCTTTTGTTATCAAGTATATTTTTCGCCGGGTGCGTCCGCTTGGCCACGAAACCTATCTTGGCGAGATTGATTCAGCTTTTCCTTCAGCACACACAGCCGGTAGTTTTGTCGCGGCTTTTACGCTTTCAATTTTTTGGCCAGCATGGAGTGCTCCATTTTTTGTGCTGGCCTCACTGATCGCACTTTCTCGGATTTATCTCGAAATGCACTTTTTGTCAGATGTAACGGGAGGAATTCTACTTGCTTATGTGGTTGTGAATCTCGTGTTGGATTCACCGCTGCTTACTTTCCTTGGGTTTTGATGAAAAATATGCGTGACAAAAATTCTACGAACTCTGGTTTTACTTGCGTACATTGCGGGAGGGAAGTCCCGCCAGCCGCAACCACTGCCCGCAACCACTGCCCTTTTTGTTTGTGGAGTCTACATGTCGACGAATCCGTTCCTGGGGATCGCCAGTCCAGTTGCCACGGCCAGATGGAGCCAGCCGCCATTTTTCAGAAGCGTACCGGTTGGGTTGTGATCCATCGTTGTGAAAAATGTGGAAAAGAAATTTCCAATAAATGTGCCGCTGATGATAATTTCGAAACTTTATTAAACTTGACCACTCTCCAGAAATGACAAAGATGCCGGTAACACCACTCGAAATCCGCCGCCAGCTCTTTCACATTTTCCTGGGAATAGTGATGGTCGCCCTGCTGCACCATGGTGTTATTGATTCTTGGAGCTTGTTTTGGATTCTATCCTTGGGCATTGTCCTTTCCTGGATTTCAACTCGTAGGCGCTTGCCGATCATTGGTTGGTTCCTAGATAAATTTGAGCGTAAGCAGGTTCGCCCTGGTAAAGGCGCTATCACGTACTTCATTGGTGCGATCTTGGCGCTTGAGCTTTTTCCGCCGGAGGTCGCTTATGCTGCGATTTTAATTCTGGCTGTCGGTGATGGGATCAGTTCGTTAGTTGGGCCTTTTGGGCACCTCAAAACAAAACTTTCCGATAAAAAGCTTTTCGAGGGGACTATCGCTGGCGCTGCTTTTGGAGGTTCAGCTGCGATGGTATTTGTTTCCCCGCTAGAGGCCTTTGTCGGGGCTGCCGTCGCAATGCTTTTCGAGGCGATGGAAATCCGGCTTAATCAGAAGCTGCTTAATGATAACGTTACAGTTCCTTTGGTCGCCGGGACTGTGATTTTACTGCTGCGTAGTTTTTTGCTCGGTAACTAAAAACCACCCCCTCTTGCGAGGAGGCGGTTTTTTTGAATGTATCTTTTAGATTTCAGTAGTAGCCTCGGCTTCTACCTCGACAGACGCTTCTTCTTCCATCATAGCGCCTTCTTCTTCCATCATAGCGCCTTCCTCTTCTTCCATAGCGCCTTCCTCTTCCATCATAGCTTCTTCTGGTGGAGCCATCTCTTCCTCCATAGGTGGAGTCATGGATCCTTCCTCCTCCATCATCGTGTCATCGTCGTAACCAGGCATCTGGCAACCAGCGAGCAGAGCGACTCCGAGGAGTGCGAAAAGTTTCTTCATGTTGAATGGGGTTAAAAGTTGGGATCAGTTTAACAAAAATTTTAACTCTGCAAAATCTTATCAGTTGGTACAATTGCTGTCTTTTCCGAGTCTCTTTTTTTGCGCTCAACACCCTTTTTTTCTAGGGTTTTTTTCGAGACAACAATCCGGATTGGACAACCAATTAGATCAGCGTCGGCGAACTTAATCCCAGCTGAAATATCCCGATCATCGAACAGCACCTCGGTCTTTTTTGAGAGTTCTCGGTAGATTTTTTCGGCTGCTTGGTCTTCTCCGAGAGAAATCAGATGAACTTGAAAAGGGGCAACGCTTTCCGGCCAAATCAGACCGGAATCATCGTGGTGGATTTCGGCGATTGTGGCGACTAGCCGTGATACGCCTATGCCGTAGCAACCCATCAGAACCATTTCAGATTCACCATTTTCATTCGTGAAGTTTAAATCGAAGGCATCGGAGTATTTGGTTCCTAGATCAAAAATATTGCCGATTTCCGAGCCTTTTTCCTCAGTAAGTTCGCCACCGCACTTTTCACACTTAGCGATCTCAAGTTCAGCATTCCAGCCCAGTTCGCATTTTTTACAAATCTTCAACTTATCTTCGCCAGCCTCGGTCAAAACTTGGAACTCATGGGAAATGTTTTCCGTAAATTCACCACCACCGGCCGAAACCAGGAAACTTTTTAGGCCGCAGCGTTCAAATACTCGGAAGTAGGCCTCAGTCACAGCTGCGTAAAATTGTTCTAAATCTTTACGGTTCGCGTGGAAAGAGTAGAGGTCCTTCATCAGAAATTCGCGCCCGCGCAATAATCCGGATTTGGCACGTGGTTCATTGCGAAATTTAGTCTGAATCTGGTAGACCGCCAGCGGCAGGTCACGATAACTCTTAATTCGTGTTTTAGCGAGTGGAGTAACAATTTCCTCATGGCTCCAGCCCAGTACCGTTTTTTCTGTTGGCCGAAAAGCGATATCTACATCGGCGCGTCCGGTTTTTTGCCAGTTCTCTAGCGGAGTCAGCGCGGGCATCAGGATTTCTTCACTGCCAATTGCGTTCATCTCTTCACGGATAATTTGCTCGATCCTAGCCAAAACTCTTTTCCCAAAGGGTAAATACGAATACACGCCAGCAGCTTCTTTTTTGATAAAACCAGCTTGAGTTAGTAATTTTGCGTTAACGCTATCGGCATCGTGGGCGACAGTTTTACTAGTTTGCGAGAGGGAGCGGGAGAGTTTCATTGAATAAAGGATAAAGGATAAAGGATTAAGAATAAAGGACTTCAGCTTATTTTTTTCACTTGGGAGCTTACTCCCTATTTCTTAATCCCGACTGCTTTTTTTATGCTACAATCCTCTCGTTTTTTGATGAAGACCAAATTTATCTTTGTCACCGGCGGAGTGTGCTCTTCCCTAGGGAAGGGGATTGCGACAGCTTCCATCGGGGCTTTGTTGAAGTCGGCCGGTTTTTCGGTGTTTCCAATGAAACTAGATCCCTATCTCAATGTGGATCCAGGGACGATGTCGCCTTTTCAGCACGGTGAAGTTTTTGTCACAGATGATGGCGCGGAGACCGACCTTGATCTCGGGCACTACGAACGTTTCATTGACGTGCCCCTCAGTAAAGAGTCGACGGTTACCTCGGGCCAGATTTACAAGGAAGTTATCGAAAAGGAGCGCCGGGGAGACTTCCTCGGCGGTACGATTCAAATCATTCCACACATTACTCGGACGATCCGCGAGCGGATTCTCTTGGCTGCCAAAGTTTCTAAAGCCGACGTAGTTCTGGTCGAGATTGGTGGTACAGTCGGGGATATCGAGGGAGAACCTTTCCTAGAGTCGATTCGGCATATGCGTTACCAGATGGGACCAGAACAGACTCTTTTTATTCACCTAACGCTTTTGCCCTACTTGGCCGCTTCAGGAGAGCTCAAAACTAAGCCGACTCAGGCTTCTGTCCGTGAGTTGCGCCGGATTGGAATCGCGCCAGACTTGATTCTCGCACGCAGCGATTTGCCGACCGAGCCGAAGCTGTTGAAAAAGATTGCACTTTTTTGCGATGTCGCGGAGGAGTGTGTGATTCCGGCTCCAACAGTTGACTCTATCTATCGTGTCCCGGAGAATTTCGAGAAATCAGGGATCACTAAAATCATTGAGAAAAAACTAAAGTTACCGATTAAGCGACCCAAGCTAGAAAAATGGCAAAAATTAGTCAAAGCCTGCTCCCGTAAAAAGAAGCCGCTCAAGATTGCCTGCGTCGGGAAATATACTGATCTGGATGACGCCTACATTTCCGTTAATGAGGCGCTCAAGGCTGCGGCTCTGGCGGCGGGACGAGAGCTGGAATGCGTCTGGGTTGATTCTGAGAAGCTCACCAAAAAAGACTCTCCGGAATGGAAGAAAGTTAAGTCGGCCGCCGGGATTCTCGTGCCAGGTGGGTTCGGCCACCGCGGAATTGAGGGCAAGATTCTAGTTGCGGAATATGCGCGTAAAAAGAAAATTCCTTACTTCGGACTGTGTCTCGGCATGCAGATTCTCGTGATTGAGTTTGCGCGCAATGTATTAGGCTTGGTCGATGCGAATTCTGAAGAGTTCAATCCAAAAACCAAAAACCCTGTAATCAACTTCATTCCGAACCAGCGCAAGATTCGCAAGAAAGGCGGGACGATGCGCTTGGGAGCTTATCGCTGCGAACTTAAACCCGGCTCGACTTCACGCAAACTTTACGGCAAAAAAATAATTTCTGAACGCCACCGCCACCGTTTCGAAGTAAATAACGGTTACCGCGATGCACTCGAAACCAGCGGCATTCGTTTTGCTGGAATCAATCCGGATGCCAATTTAGTCGAAATTTCTGAAATCAAAAACCATCCCTTTATGTTGGGTTGCCAATTCCATCCTGAATTTCTCTCACGGCCTTTCCGCCCACATCCGCTTTTCCTAGGCTTCGTCCGCGCCGCCGCGCGAAAATAAGCTTGTTCCGCTAAAATACCTTTTTTTAGGGTAAAATTTTTGAAATGAAGTTAAAAAAAGACTTGCAATCGCGAAAAAAGCTGAATAAAATCAGGACAATTAATCCCCCCGCCGCTGGGCGCGCAAGCGAACACCGGCGGGTTTTTTTTGTGTACATCGACGGAAGCAATTTTTATCATCGCATTAAAAAATGCGGCATCGAAGAAAAACATTTCAGCTATCGTGAATTTGTAAATTGCTTGGTCGGCGAGCCTGTCGAAAATGTGAAATATTACATTGGGAAAGTTCAAGCTAAAAAAGAAGACAAAAAAGGCCAAAAATTGAGAGCGGCACAACAAGCTCGTTTTGCCAAACTGGAATTGGCCGGATTTGATATTTTCAAGGGCAGATTATTGAAAGTAGAGGGCAAATACATAGAAAAGGGCGTCGATGTTCGCCTTGGCCTTGATATTGCTGTCGACGCTATTGAAGATTCTTACGATGAAGCTTTTTTAATCAGCTCCGATGGAGATTTAGCTCCGGCGGTTGAATACGCGATTAAAAAGAAAAACAAGAAAATTATTTACATTGCTTTTGAGGGTAGCAAATTTTCATATCACCTTATTCAAACAGCCAGCGCGACTCGTTTTGTCAAAACTGCCGAACTCGAAAAATTTGTTTTAAAATCCGAGTGATGAAATCAGCCGAACTCCGCCAAAAATATCTCGAGTTTTTCGCTTCCAAGGGGCACACCGTGATTCCTTCCGCTTCGCTGATTCCAGAAAACGACCCGACAGTACTTTTCACAACTGCTGGCATGCATCCACTGGTGCCGTACCTGCTGGGTGAGAAGCACCCGGGTGGCGCCAGACTAACGAGCTGCCAGAAGTGCATACGAACTGGAGATATTGATGAGGTTGGCGATGCCACCCATCTGACCTTTTTTGAAATGCTGGGCAATTGGTCGCTGGGGGATTACTGGAAACAGGAGGCGATTGAAATGAGCTTCGAATTTCTCACTAAAATTATTAATTTTCCTATAGAGAAATTAGCGGTTTCAGTTTTTGCGGGAGACGCTGACGCACCTTTTGATTCAGAGAGTTTCGAAATCTGGCGCAGTTTAGGTGTTTCTGAAGCGCGCATAGCCAAGCTTACGAAAAAAGATAACTGGTGGGGCCCCGCTGGACAAACCGGACCCTGCGGGCCGGACAGTGAAATGTTCTATTGGAACTCCGATGAGCCTGTGCCAGAAAATTTCGATCCGGAAAATAAGAATTGGGTAGAGATCTGGAACGATGTTTTCATGGAGTACGAGAAAACTAAGGAGGGTAAATTTATCCCGCTAAAACAGAAGAATGT
>JAIPIJ010000029.1 GCA_021734705.1 Candidatus Peribacteraceae bacterium | reverse complement strand
TATTCTGGATTCGCGAATCGTAGCGCAAAACTACAGCTTCTTCGGCATCCGTACCCTCGGCCGGTTCAGGCCCCGGCAATTCATCGTAGGCAATTTCCGTATAGGGATTGCTCGTGTCATCACAACCGGAAATTTTCCAATTCTGCGCACCATAAGGTGAAAGCTCCGAAGTCAAATTGCCGCATTTGAAATACTCACGCAGGTAAGCCAGATCGTATTCGACAGCCTCACGCCAAGCCGGATCCGGGAATCCCCCACCAATCACATAGGGTCGGCGCGACTGCGGACAATTCGGATCGTCCGCTGGCCAGACCGGATCGACAGCGCCACCGATTGAGTTGAGGGAAAGAATTGTGCCCTCCCAAAGGATCTGGTTTTTAAGGATCTGGTACCAACGAACGTCCTCACGATCAGTTGGCAGATTCCAATTCTCATCCGTAGTCTTCACACTACCCTCGAGATAGTAAGCTCCGACCACATTAGTCGGATCAGGATGCAGGAAAGCATCACCCCCATAGCTCGCTCCGCAAACATCATTCTTGAGTAAAATCACGCCTAGGCTGGCATCGGAATGCGGCGGATAAACCAGGTTATCTTTAATCCGCAGATCTGCACCGCGAATGACGAGCGTGACCGGATAAGGCGGCAGGACAAAATCATCGCCCGGCGCATCAAGCGTGACAGAACCGCCACTCGGCGGATCGAAGAAGATCACATTGCCACGAGAACAATCTGCCAAGAAAGCCTGCTCACCGTTAATGTGGTCAGACGATGAATCCGAACGGTCAATATAGTCAGTCCCGCGATCTAGTGAGTCTAGTGAATCCAAGGTAACTCCATTACCAGTCGCGTCACAACCGCAAAGCTCGGCAATATTGCCATTGGCACAGGTGTATGGGAAACACTCACCCGCCTCATGGAAGGGTTGTAGAATTTGCGCGATGCGCGGATTCATCAAGCTGCGCGCCTCTGGGTAAACCGTATCGCAAATATTTGCGTTGTCAGCGACACTCGCCAAGGCCCGCGAACAGTTCGTACCAGTCCCGCTGATCGGCTGAACACGTGTGTCAAAATAACAGGTCTCGTTGAAAGGGTTCGGCCTGTCAGTCCTGATATCTTGGTAACCAGTGATTCCATTCTCGATACAGGAGCCAGCTCCAGCCGTACAGCCATAAATTGGTCGGCGCTCGTGAATATAAGTCGCGAGGCGAATCTTGTAAGCTGTTTTGTATTGCGCTGGAAGATAAAGTTTATTACCAGAAATTTCGAAAGAGTCTTGTGGAAGACAGTCTGACCACTCGGTCTGACGCACATCCTGTCCACGATTCGCGACTATGGGAGTACTCCCAACTTGGACACAGGCTTCCGCTTGGCTGAAACAACCACCCGGATTATTGAGCGTAATCGGAACAGCTACTCTCCCCTCCTCGATTGGAAAAGTTTCCAGCGTACAGTCAACTGGTATCGGTTCACAATCGATACTGAAAGTGCAGCTACCACCACCACCGGATGAACTGCCGCCGCTAGAAGATCCACCGGAAGAGCTGCTGCCACCCGATGAACTACCGGACGAGCTGCCACCAGACGAACTACCTCCGCTAGAAGTTGAGGAGCTGCCACCCGTAGAAGATGAGGTCGAGGAAGTGGAAGACGTAGACGATGTGGAAGATGTAGACGAGGTACTAGAAGTTGAGCTGCTGGTCGATGAGCCTCCCCCTCCGCAAACTATAGTACTTTCAGATGAAGCATAGCGCACTAGACTCACAGCACAATTCGGATCATCGGGAGTGAAAGAATCTATCGTCAAGCTTGAATAAACCTTGCTGCCCGTTGGTGCATCTGGCAACGTGATTATCGAAAAATAAACAGCCTGCGAACCACCCGAAGGAAGATGGAGGTTGATGTTGTATGATTTTGTCGTAGCGTTAGCTGCCGCGCCCCAAATTCTCTTTGTGACTGTATTAATCGTACCGCCACTGTTTGGTTCACCGCAGTCATTATTACCGCGAACGTAAAGTGTATAGTTGTGATAAACAGTGTCGCCACAGCGTACGCTAGCTGCCGCTAGATCAGCGGAAAAAAGCGAGACTAGGGTGACTACACCGAAGGCAAGTGCTGCTAGTCGCGCGAAGCGGTTCAAAACTTTCCGCATAAATTTAGTTTAGAGGCGATTTTAACGAAGATTATTCCAGAAGAACAGCCTCATCACCGAGCTCAGCTGGATCGGTAATCTCCCCCGAAAACGAAACTCCCGGAGTAGGCCTATTGAGAAAATCCTCAATCAAAATCAGAGCGAGGGAAATGGCCACAAAAATTGCAGCGATAATAAGAATTCTTTTCACGAAAGAATTTTAGCTCACCTCGTGCCGAAACTAAAAATCTCTTTACTCTAGAGGAATTCCACCTGCAGGAGGAGCTCCGCTGGGCGGATTAGCTACGACTCCGGCCTCAGTAGTACAACCACACCCCGGACAACCCAAAATATCGGTCATTAGCTGCCAACCTGGGATCAAGACGCTGATTTCATTGATTGGCAGACTGATCTTATTACCACCTTTAGTCGGAACCTGCCCCTTGATAACGAAATTACGGAAAGCCTCAAAAGCCTTCGGATCACGGAAAATCTTTGCAAATTCTTCCTTAGCCTCTGCAGAACCTTCGGCCATTTCGAGATATTCTCCGAGCGCGTCAGCTCGACCAATGCCAGTACGGATGTAACTCACGAAACCAACCGCCAAGGAGGCCACTTGGACAAACATGCTTAGCGGTGAATGCACGTTGATCATTTCCTTGGTGATGCTCGACTGATTCTCCCAAACGACAACCTTGGACTGGCGTTCCTTTTTATCAAAGGTTGGCGGCACAAAGACCGCGTCGCCGATAAAGAGCGGCGGTCTAGCCGCATTGATTTTATCCTCATCATAAAGTGCGCTCCTGATCGCCTCAAGCGCACCAAGTTTTTTATCAACCTTATATTTGCCCAAAAGCTCAAGTACTTTCTCGTCTCCGATCTCAGACCAAGATTTACCTGCCAAGTCTTTGTTGTACTTAACGATTTTAGCCAAATAAACAGCCTCTTCCTCACGAGTCATCTTCTCGGCAAGTTCGTCGAAATTTTTGCAGTCCCAATCCCGTAGAACTTCCGCCATTTTTAGCATTCGCTCATCTGCACCCCTCTCCAACCAAGATTTCTGCCATACCTTGCGAATTTGCATGCGCTTGAAAAATGAATCTGCACTTTTGCCGTCCCCTGCCCGTCTCAAACGCCTTTCGAGATCTGAGGCTATTCTAGAAATCGCCTTATCTCTAGGCACATCTTTGCTGTCAATCGAATCTGTACCATCAAGATAATTCTTGAGTGACTCAACTACCGTTCTCTCGCGGCTTTTTCCTTCGCCCTTGCCACGTCCCTCAAATGAGCCATACCACCAACCCAGAACATCATCGACACGCTCAGCTATGAATTTATTCGGTTTCGGGTCAAGACGCTTGCGCGCTCGTAAATATTCGCTTTCGCGCAGAGTCTCACCGGCAGCATCCAAAATCGCCGGGTCAGCCAAGTAGTTAAATTCAGAATCCGGCTTGAACCAGTCCGGAATACGGAAAAGCAGTGTCCAGCCTCCCGGAGTATTGCGGAAATACTGTACTGCCGTAAGTGAAATCCTAACTTTCTTTTTAAGCGCTTCTGCAACAACCGGAGCTTCGATTTTTTTGATGACAATCGCCGGATTTTCGCAGTTCGGAATTTCAACCTGGGCAATCTGGTAATTGTTAGGATTAGCTTCTCGGCCTGCCAAATATTTTTTGAGAATTTCAGCTTTCTGTTTCGGATCGGAAATCTCCGCATATTTATAAGCATATTCTTTGGTGCTTCTTAGTTTTTGCGGGGCCTCAACATCCTCAAGCCAAGCTGCACCACGAGTTTCTTCTATTCTTGAATCAAACTTGCCTCCAGCTTTCATACGATCAATGCGCAACATAAAAACCGAAGATTCTCCGCCTAAAATATCTTTGATTTTGCCTTTGTTGGCGACGGCTTTTTCCGGAGTCGGCTTATAAAAATCTTTAAGCTCAAGCTGAGCTCCGATTCGCTGAGCGAAAAGCTTTTGGACCTCTTTGCCCCCATTAGCTGATTGGGCGGCTTGGCGCTCTAGGAAAACTCCTCGGCCCTTGCCGCTTTCACGGACTCGACGATTTGTGACTGTCACGTCTAACTTAATCGCAGCCTCTATCAATTCAGTTTTTTGAGCCTTGGTCAGCTTAGAAGCACGAACCTTCTCGGCAAATTCAGCAGAGCTGAAATTACGGCGGTTGGCCTCGCTAGGATTACGAAAGAATTTATGTGCCGTGGATTCAGTTGGTTTTTCGGCAGAACCTCCAAAAGTGATGATATCGCCAACCCGGACATCAGCATTACCCTTGCCTGCTAGGCTAGATCTCACTTTTTCAGTTATATCCTTACCCCTGCGAATAACTTTTTGAATGCCTTCAACCTTGCGGCCGACCTTTTTAAACTCGCGGAGAAACTGCGGCCAACTTTTGATTTTAACTTGATCAGAGGCAGCCTCACCCGCAGACTCACTCGCACCGTAAACTTTATCTAGGAGTTTTGCGTATTTTTTGTAAGCAGAATTTTCTTTAAGTAAAGCTTCCGTAGCAGGAGCAGGGATTATTCTCGGTCTTACAGGAGCCTTCTTGAGGGTAGCTCCTTTGACTGGAACTTCAACCTCCCAACCCTCTTCAACGACTTTTGAGAACGGCCTGGCTGTTGGAATTTTGTCTCTGCTATAAAGCTTCGTACGATAGTAAGCATCCTCCTGTTCGGAAGGGTTATCTACTTCTTGTTCATCAACTTCAAATCCAGCCTTTTTGAAAATCCTTCTGATGGTCTCTGGGTCTGCTTTGGCGGGATCAATATTGTGATGCTGCAAGACCAACTTGGCAGCACTTTCACTCGCATGCACAAGCATATAAGAAGCCTCACCCACTGTTTCCTCGCGACCCCATTCGTCAGTCTTGGTCTCCACCGCACCAATCTTGATAGCCGTACCAACCTCCTTATCGTGCTTTTCAATCAGATCGTGAATCATATCCTCCATCTGCTGGTCTGACAGTTCAATTCCATACTGTTTTTCTACAGCTGTTTTTAATTCTTTGATAGCCTTGAGCGAATCCTTCTTGCGATTCTGGCGTTCAAACTCGCGCAGCTGCTCGAGTTTCTGCTTGAGAGTCTTACCTTTCTCGGCAACTTTTTGCTGCGCCTCTGTCGCCGGGACTTTTCGATCATCTAAACGCCTAGTCGGCTCAAAACCAAGCAAGCGCGATTCACGAACTAAGCTGCGAAGCGGTTCGAAAGTTTTGATTTTGTTTTGCATTTTTGAGAAATTAATTTTTGTTATCTTTATATTTTATCAAATTTTAGTAAAAAAGTCAACTGTATAGTATGCCCTGTACTGCAGCTACAATTATGTAAGCTAGCAAGGCTACAACTAGGCCGATAATCGCGTACGTCAGCATGGTCTTGGCCTTCTGAACTTCATTATCATTTCCGGCCGCGACCAGTAGGCGAAACCCGCCAATTATCAGAAGTACAAAAGCAGCCAATCCAACCATTTTGACCAGCAAATCAATTGCTTTATCGAAAAAGGTTTTTAGATCGGTTGGATTTTTTTGGTTTTCTAAAGATAAAACCTCCTTGGTATCGACCTTCGAAAATGCTTGAATTGCAAGCTTAAGCCCGTTGATATTGCTGCCTAGGGTCGTTTTAAGGTCGTTAAGTTTTTTTTGAATTTCCCCGTAATCGTAGTCCACACCAGTTTTTGACTTAGCAATAGAGGCCACCTCGCTGCATAATTTTTTTTCACCTTTATACTGGACTCCACACTTACTCCAATCCGAATAATCCAAAAATCCACAATTATCTACACAATCGACAAAACTTCTATAAAGCGCATCCGCTTCCTGAAATAGTTCGGCCTGACCACTTAAAAGCGACCCGCACTGTTCTTTCGAACTGCAAGTTATCTCAGCAAAAACTGAATTGCTGAAAGTTCCACAAAGAACCAGCAAAACGAATAAAGTCGTTAATGATTTTCGGATTTTCTTTAGCAAAAATTTGTTTTAAATCACTACATTTTAGCAAATTTCACGCTAAAATTCAATTCGCTAATGCTAAAATCAGCCGAAAAAATCGTAGCGATTCTTCAGGAAAATGGTTTCGAGGCTTACTTTGCTGGCGGCGTTGTGAGAGATTTTTTATTGAACCGCAAAACTGCCGATGTCGATATCGCTACCAGTGCCAAGCCAGAAGACGTTGAGAAAATTTTTAAACACACTAAACCGCTAGGCAGAGAATTTGGCGTTACTTTGGTAATTTTCCAGAAGCACGCCTTCGAAGTCGCGACCTTTCGCGGCGAACGGAATTACGATGGCCGAAGACCAAGTGAAGTTTTTTTCACAACCGCCAAAGAGGATGCTAAACGTCGAGATTTCACCGTAAATGGAATGTTTTGGAATCCACAGCAGAAACAGGTCTTAGATTTTGTAGACGGACAAAAGGATCTTAAGAAGAAGTTAATCCGCTTTATCGGAAATGCGAATGAGCGTGCCAGTGAAGATTTTTTGCGAATCTTACGCGGAGTCCGTTTTCGAAATTTGTTGAATTTTGAATATGAGGACAGGACAAAAAAGGCAATCCAAAAACACGCCCACCGCCTGCAGGAAATCTCAGGAGAACGAATCCGGGATGAGCTAATGAAAATCCTAGAAGACGAATTTCGCGGCCAGGCTTTTCGCGACCTCGCTGATTTTGGCATTTTGGAAATTGTAATTCCGGAAATTTGGAAACTAAAAGGTCTGAAGCAGCCGCTAGAGTGGCACCGTGAGGGCGATGTCCTCACGCACTCCCTAGCCTCACTCGCTAGCCTGCCAAAAGCAGCCAGTGCAGCACTGGCCTTTGCTACCCTGCTGCACGATGTCGGCAAAGCCGACACTCTACGGGAAGAGAATGGGAAAATTTCCTATCCCGGACACGCGGAAAAAAGCGCGGAAATCGCGGAAAAAATTCTGCGGCGGCTGAAATTCGACGGGGCTACGCGCGCCAAAATCGTCTGGCTGGTTGCGAATCATATGAGTTTTTTCGATATTCCGAAGATGCGCCTAGCGCGCCGACACGAATTTTTTACCCATCCGTGGTTCCCCGATCTCGTGAAACTGACTGCCGCTGACATCCGCGGGACCAGTCCGGCGAACTTTTCCTTGCAGCGCAAAATCGTCCACGAATGGAAAATCCATACGACAGAAAAACTGCTCCCTCCCCCACAGCCACTACTGAACGGTGACGAAATCAGCCGTGAACTTTTCGTGCCGCGCGGACCACAGCTCGGTAGGCTAACGAAAATTCTGCACGATGCCCAGATCGAAGGCTTGGTGAAAAGCCGCGAAGAAGCCGTGAAATTTTTGGAAAGCTGCCTAAAAAGGTAAAATCAAAAAGCCGTTAACCTACCACCTAGGTGATAGGTTAACTACTGCTAATGCTACCAGCCAACTCTACTATCAGCTACAAACTATGAGAATCCTCTCTGGCATCCAGCCTTCCGGCTCGCTTCACCTCGGCAATTATTTTGGCGCACTCGAACAATTTTTGGGATTCCAGGAGAAAGGAGCTGAACTCTTCATTTTTGTGGCTGACCTTCACGCGCTGACAACCACGAAAAATCCGGAGGAGCTGAAGAAAAATATTTTTGAGGTCGCCGCGGCCTATATCGCGCTTGGCCTAACGAGTGAAAAAACTGTGCTTTATCGCCAATCTGATGTGCCGGAGACTTTAGAACTAAATTGGATCCTAAGCTGCCTCGCCCCGATGGGCTTGCTGGAACGGGCTGTGAGCTTCAAAGATAAAACCGCCAAAGGCCTAGAGGCTAATGTCGGACTTTTCAATTACCCGATCCTCCAAGCAGCCGACATCCTGATCATGCAGCCGGACAAAGTCCCCGTCGGCCGTGACCAAAAACAGCACCTCGAGATCACGCGCGACCTAGCAGATAAATTCAATTCAGCCTTTGGGGAAACTCTGAAGCTCCCTGATCCGGAAATTCCCAAAAAAGTCGCGGTCGTACCAGGAACCGACGGTGAAAAAATGTCGAAATCCTACGGTAATACGATTGAACTTTTCGCTGACGCGGCTGAACTCAAGAAGCAGGTTTTTCGGATTCAAACGGATTCGACTCCGAAGGGCCAGCCGCTCGATTACGCGAAATGTAAGGTTTTCCAAATCTTCAAGCTACTCGCAAATGAAGCTGAAGAAACCGATTTAGCAGAGAAATACCGTAACGGTGAAGTTGGCTACGGTGACGCGAAGCAAATTTTGCTCGACAAGATTTTGGAAAAATTCGGTCCGGCGCGAGCTAAGTTCGCTAAGCTGCAGAAGAATCCGGGGGAAGTCGAGAAAGTTTTGGCAAGCGGTGCTAAGCAGGCCCGTGCAGAAGCTCAGAAAAATCTGGCGGCGATCAGAAAAAAAGTTGGGCTGGATTCATAAAATATTTATAACGAGACGTAAGGAACAAAAACCTTTGTTCTCTACTTATCCGTACTAAAATAAGTCCGTGAAATTCTCCGATGCAGTCGACGATTTTTTGACCGCCGTTCGCATTGAAAAAAATCAGTCGGAAAAAACGGCTCAGAATTATGAACATTATCTGCGGCGTGCCGCTGATTTTTTTGGTGAAGACAAAGATGTAGGTGCAATTAGTTTCCGCGATGTTCGCAACTTCCTGCTACATCTAAATGATCTGGAAAGCCGCGGCGGAAAATTAAGTGTCAAAACCCGCGGCTACCATGCCACCGCCCTGCGCGCGCTTTTTAAATTTCTGACTAAAAGGGATGTCGAGTGCCTAGCTCCGGAAAAAATCGATGTGCCGAAATCAGAAAAACGCATCGTAGAATTCCTAACGCCGGAAGAATTAGAACGGCTTTTTGATTCGGTTGGCGGCGTAAAGACAGGTTTAAAACCTGCCTCAACTAAAGACCTACGCGACGCAGCTATCCTCGAGACCCTCTACTCTACTGGGCTACGCGTCAGTGAGCTTGTAAGTTTGAATCGCAAACAAGTTGATCTCAAACGCCGGGAGTTCGCAGTAACTGGTAAGGGTCGTAAAACCCGCATCGTTTTTCTCACCCCTGAGGCAGCAGAAAAAATCGGCGCTTATTTAAATCGGCGCACAGATAATCTTCCGGCTGTATTCCTCTCCCACTCGCGCAATGCCAAAGCTGACGAAATCGTCGGCGGAGCCAACGCCAAGCGGCTGACGGCCTGGAGCATCGCCGCGATCGTCCGGAAGTACGCCGTCGCTGCCGGAATCGTGAAAAAAGTTACCCCGCACACACTCCGCCATTCCTTCGCGACTACTCTGCTCAACAACGGTGCAGATATCCGCAGCGTCCAAGAAATGCTCGGCCACGCCTCTATCACGACCACCCAGATTTACACGCATGTGACTAACAAAAGGCTAAAAGAGGTGCATACAAAATTTCATCGTTAAAGTTAACTTTTTCTGTAATTTTTGGCTAAAATCCATTCGATTTAAATTTATTTAATTAACTTCTTAACCCCATCCGCAATGTCTAGAAAACTCTTCTCTCCTCTGGTTATCACATTGGCGATTATCGCCATCCTGGTATTGGGAACCATCTCAAGCTATAACTCACTCGTCACGCTTGAAGAACAAACCGATAACGCTTTTGCGAATATTGAAACACAATACCAACGCCGCTTCGATCTGATTCCGAATGTAGTGAATACCGTCGAAGGTGTTGCGGATTTCGAACAAGAGACTTTACAAAATGTCGTGGCAGCTCGCTCAGCTTGGGCAGCAGCAGATACGACTAATGGCAAAATTGATGCGGCTAACGGTTTTGAAAGTGCGTTATCTAGATTGCTGGTAACTGTCGAAGCTTATCCGGAGCTCAAAGCCACTCAGGCTTTCCGAGATTTGATCACCGAGCTGGAGGGCACAGAAAACCGAATTGCCTACGCTCGCAATGAATTCAACGCAGCCGCTACCGAATACAACACTTCCGTACGCAAATTTCCCCGCAATTTAATCGCCAACCTCTTCAACTTCGAGCCGGAGAAAGAACTTTTCAAGGCTGCGGCTGAAGCGGATGTAGTACCAGTAGTTGACTTCGGCAACAATCAGTAAAACCTGATGCGCAAATTCATCGTTGGAATTCTCGCACTCTTTCTATTTGGGAGTCCGGTTGTGGCTGCTACTTTTCCGCAATTTGAAAATTTCGTAACTGACACTACCGACACACTTTCAAGTGCGACAATTGATGAGCTAAATATCGAACTTGCTAGTTATGAAGCGGAAACAGGCACAGAAATAGCAGTCGTTTTGATTGATTCCACCGCAGGAATGCCGATCTCGCAATACGCGACAGAGCTGGGGAACGCTTGGGGCGTCGGCAAAGCTGAAGCGGACAACGGAGCAATCCTGGTCGTAGCTGTCGACGACCGTGAACTTTTCATCGCCACCGGCAGCCAGCTCGAAGGCGCCGTCACCGACATCGCAGCCCGGGACATCATCGATGAAGTCATAACTCCCCGCTTTCGGGAAGGTAATTTCGACGAAGGAGTTTCCGCCGGAATCCAAGGAATCTTCGCAGCAATCGCTGGCGAGAGCTTTACTGATTTACGAATAGAAGGGGCTGACTCAGGCTCCCCCGAAGGCTTTATTAACATCTTCTTTGTTTTTGCCTTCTTCGTATTGCCCTGGCTCGCCGCTATCCTCGGCCGTTCGAAGAGAATCTGGCCAGGCGGAGCAATCGGTGCAGTCGGCGGTGGAGTCGGCGGAGCAATTTTTCTGTCAGGAATTTTGGGAATCGTCGGTGCGGCAGTCGGGCTTGGACTTTTCGGATTAGCTTTTGACGCTTTAGTCTCGCGAAACTATGCCAAAGCTGGTAAACGCGGGCACGTCGCTTGGTGGGCCGGCGGCGGCCGTGGTGGAGGTTTCGGTGGTGGTGGATTTGGTGGTTTCGGAGGTGGTGGATTTTCTGGTGGTGGTTTTGGTGGACGCTGGTAGGAGGGCTCTCTGTATTACTAACCCCCCTAAATCCCCCCTTATCAAGGGGGACTTTCTTTTCTCCCCTGTTAAGGGGAGATGTCCGCCGCAGGCGGACAGAGGGGTTTCCTCCCCTGTGAATGAAAGGCAACCCCTCGGGTTGAGCAAAAGTAACTGCCTTCACATTTAAATTCCGAAAAACTCCTCCGCATTTTTCGTCGTTTTCTCCGTAATTTCGGCGACCGACAAATTCTTAAGTTCGGCAATCTCTCTCGCTACTTCGGAAACATAAGCCGGCTCGCAGCGGCTCCCGCGGTATTTTTGCGGAGCAAGAAAAGGCGCGTCAGTTTCGATTAGTAATTTTTCTAGTGGAATCCTCTCGGCAACTTCGCGAACATTTTGAGCATTCGGGAAGGTCACGATTCCTGTCAGGCCAATTAAAAATCCTTTCGCGAGAACTTTCTCGGCGAAATTCCAATCTCCACCGAAGCAATGAAAAACACCACGAACTTTGAAATTATCTAGCACTTGAAAGATCTCTTCATCCGCCTCGCGAGAATGGATAATAACTGGTTTTTGCAGTTTCTCGGCAAGTGTAAGTTGTTTCTCGAAAGCTTCAACTTGAACTTTTTTAGAATTACGCATTTTGAAAAAATCCAAGCCGACCTCCCCTAGCGCCACAACTTTTTCTGAACTGGCTAACTCTTCAAGCGCAGTCAGATTATCCGCAGAAAGTTTTTCGGCTCCTGGGCTGCGAAGCTCGAAGAGCGAAGCAGCCTCGGATGGATGGAAACCAACTGCTGCATAAATTTCAGGAAATTTTTCAGCCAGCGCGACTGCTTTTTGTGAGCTTGGCAGATCCACTCCAGGATTGATGAATTTAGTAACGCCTGCATCCCGAGCACGCGCCAAAACTTCAGCGAAATCTTTTTCGAAATTGGGGAAGTCGAGATGGCAGTGGGTATCGATCAATATCGAAATAATTTTACCTTTTTAAAAATCCCGTAGGCGAAGATCCAAATCTTCGTCGGCACGGTTAGGGAACCGCGCCTACAGATTTTTTTAAACTTACTTTTGGCACTTCGGACAAAAACTCGTCGTCCGCTGCACGATTTTAATTTTGCGCATTTTGGTGCCGCAAATTTTGCAAGGCAATCCGTGCCTTTTGTAAGCCATCAAAGTATTCTGGTTTTTGCCTCCGCGCCCGCGCGTATCACGGTATTCTCCGATTGTCGTCCCGCGATTACGCACACCTTTGCGCAGCTGTTTTTTAATTTCTTGAAAGAGATTTTTGAAATCCTGCGGCTCCAGATTTTGAATCAAAGAAGCTGGATGCAGGCTGGCTCCGAAACAGATTTCATCGGCATAAATATTGCCAATCCCGGCGACTAAAGTTTGATCTAGTAGTGCCGCTTTGAGTTTGCCTTTTTTGTTTTGCAAAATCTCCCGCAAAACCGGCAGCGTGAAGCTCTCACCCAGTGGCTCGACTCCGAGCTTCGCCAGCCCACAAACTTTTAAGTGTGACTTTTCCTCACAAAGCACGAGTGTGCCGAACTTTCGAATATCTGAGAACTGGAGAACTATCCCCCCAGAGATTTTGAAAAAATGGCGAATGGCCTTCTCGAGCGGTATGAAATCTTGCGCTAGCAGGAAATGTCCGGTCATTCGAAAATGCACTACTAATTTTAAATTCTGCGAAAGCGTAAACACGATGAATTTTGCTCGGCGCTCAATTGCAAGAATTTTTTTATTGCGAATCTTGCGCTGAAATTCTTTGAAATCCGGGCGGAAACTTTTTGGCGTGTCGCTAGTAAGATCGAGAATCTTGCGGCCAACTAAGGCTTGTAAATCACGTACCTGGGTCTCGACTTCGGGCAATTCAGGCATCTGAATCAATTAAAGAATGTGCAGTGTACAATGTACAATGCAATTGATTTTAAGTGCTTATATTTTAATTTAAAATCATTACACACTGTACATTGCACATTGAATAATTTCCAGATAATTCCGGCAATCGATCTGATCAAGGGGAAATGCGTGCGGCTGTATAAAGGCTCTTTTAGACAAAAAACTGAGTACAGTATCTCCCCCGCCGAACAGGCCAAAATTTTCGAAGCTGATGGTGGAGATTTGATCCACGTTGTCGATCTCGACGGTGCTAGATTGGGCAAACCGAAGAATCTCCGGACAATTGGGCACATCTGTGAATCAGTGAAAATTCCGATTGAAGTCGGCGGCGGTGTGCG
Source organism: Candidatus Peribacteraceae bacterium (assembly GCA_021734705.1). GTDB lineage: Bacteria > Patescibacteriota > Gracilibacteria > JAHISY01 > JAHISY01 > JAHISY01. The sequence goes on along the minus strand of JAIPIJ010000029.1, from coordinate 92 downwards.
CAGAATCGAAGACGCCGAGAAGCTTTTTGAATTAGGAGTAGAAAGAGTGATCTTGGGGACTACCGCGATAGAGCAGCCTGAAATGTTGCAGG
>JAIPIJ010000028.1 GCA_021734705.1 Candidatus Peribacteraceae bacterium | reverse complement strand
GGAGCAGTCCGCAAAAATTTTGGATAGGCGGACAGTTTTTGCTCCACTTTTTGCTGTCAAAAAGTGGAAAACTAGTTAATTAAAAATAAAATTCCACCAAGAATTATTACCCCTCTTAAAAAGAGCTGCTAACTCCATACTCCCAAATTCCTGTTCGTGCCCAAAAGGAAAATTGAAATTCGTACTCGCTAAAAATAAAACATTCTGTTTCTTAATTTCGATTTTTTCTGATTCATCGATCAGGATCCAAACATCATTGTGGACAAGGCAAATAATTTTATCTATCTCGTGTAGCCAAAAACGCCACTTAACATCACCCTTCCAATTATCAGGATACCTATTCTTATAAGATTCATTTAAGTCTTTAACCACCTTGTCTCCAGTTGAATCTAAATTAATGTTCAACTCTTTTAGAAGCTTGTTAATAGAATGTCCGTATTCTTTAAACATTTGATCAAAAGGAACTTTTTTCTTTTGGTGTACAAGAACTTTTAAATAAAGTTCCAGCGCGCGAGCAGCAGATGAAAGCCCTGTAATATAAACAGAATGCGTCAGTAACAGCCTCGCGGATAGATATTCAAAATCTGCCATCATCAGCCATTTTCGGAGCTTCAATTTTTCTGAGTCCATTTTTAATTGCGAATTATTTTCGCGCCTCTCTCTTCCGCTCCCGAAACTCCAACTTAATCGGCACACCGGAGAAACCGTATTCTTCACGAAGGCGGTTCTCGATGAAGCGCCGGTAGCTGAAATGGAAGGCCAGCGGGCGGTTCGTGAGAAAGACGAAGGTCGGTGTCTTTTGGTTCTTGAGTTGCGTGACGTAGTAAATCTTCGGCGGAGTCTTGGCTTTGTCGGTCTTGCTCGGCGAATGCTGCGCGAGGATTTTTTTGAGGAAGCGGTTGAGCTCGGGAGTCGGAATTTGTTTTATCCGTTCCGCTTGAATCGCCAGAATCCGCTCGAAAATCTGCTGAATGTGGCGGCCGGACTGGGCCGAGAGCATCACCACACTCGCCCACCGCGCAAACTGGAAACGCGCGGAAAGATCATCCAACCATTGCCTCTGCTTCATTTCGTAATCATCCCAAAGGTCAACCTTGTTCACCGCGATCAGAAACCCACAGTTGGCGGCCAGAACTTTTTCCGCCACGTGGAGATCCTGCGCGACGACTTTTTCGCCGCCATCGAGCAGCAGCACCGCGACATCCGCATCGGAAATCGCATTCAGCGTGCGGCCCGTCGCGAAACGGTCAATCCCCGTCCCAATCTTGCCCGCACGGCGAACCCCGGCTGTATCGAGCAGTTGGAATTTCTTACCCTCAATCTCGACCAACGCATCACCGACATCGCGCGTCGTCAGCGGAACTTCGGAAACTACAAAGCGCTTCTCACCGATAATTTTATTGACCAGCGAAGACTTGCCGACATTGGGGCGGCCAACGATAGCGATTTTGGCAGCTATTTTTTCAGGCTTGACCTTCGAATCTTTAGTTTTTTTTTGAGCCCTCAGGCTGCGCAATTTCTTCGTCAGTAGATTTCTAAACTCATCCAGCCCGTTCTTGTGAATCGCTGAAATCCCCAACGGCACACCCAAGCCGAAACTCGCGAAAGTCATCAGCCGCGTAATATTGTCATTCTCAAATTTATTCGCCAAGAAAATCACCGGTTTGGATGTCCGGCGTAGTGTTTCCACTGCATGCGAATCTTCCGCCGTGACTTCACTCTTGGCATCGACAATGAAAACCAATAAATCGGAATTGCGCATCGCGAACTCGACCTGCCGTTGTATGTCATCATCTAGATCACCACCATCACCAGTCTCAATCCCACCAGCATCGACCAGTGTGAATTTCACTCGATTCACGGTAACTTCCCGCTCAATTCGATCGCGCGTCGTCCCAGCCTCCTGAGCGGTGATCGCAAGGTGTTGGCCAACAAGCGCATTGAAAAGCGTAGATTTGCCGACATTCGGCCGGCCGATGAGAGCGACGCGGAGGTTCATTTTGTGCGATAATTTTAGCGGAATAATCCAATAAAATCCTCCACCTTGTCATCCCCACGAAAGCGGGGATCCAAATAAAAAAATGTCTACCATCGCCGAAAATATCGCCGAATTCAAAACCGAACTTGCTTCCGTTTGTCGCGACTGTGACCGAAACCCATCCGAGATTTCGATTGTCGCTGTAACGAAAAACCGATCTTCAGCGGAAATCAATTCACTTTTGGCGAGCGGAATCACGGCGATCGGCGAAAATCGTCTGCAAGAATTTTTGGCGAAAAAAGCCGAAATCGGCGCGGCGGAAAAACACTTCGTCGGGCGGATTCAGTCGAACAAAGCCGCAGAGATCGCGCGCGAATTCGACGTCGTCGAGAGCGTCAGCTCGCTGAAAATCGCAAAAATCTTGAATGATTCGATTATCAGTAGAGACGTTGCGCGCAACGTCTCTACGACATCCCACAAAACTCTCCCCATCTTCCTGCAAATCAATCTCGCCCGCGAGCCGCAAAAAGACGGATTTTCTCCGGAGGAAATCGAATCGGCGCTCTCGGAGATTTCGAAATTCGCGAATCTCGAAGTCGTCGGATTGATGACGATCGGCGTTTTCGGCGACACGAAACGGACGCGCGAAATTTTCGCTGCGGGGAAAAAATTGTGCGAAAAATTCGGACTGCCGAAATTTTCGGCGGGAATGTCGGACGACTGGCCGATCGCGGTCGAGTGCGGGGCGACGGAGTTGCGAATTGGGCGATTGTTGTTCGAGTAGATGAAGTTTAAAATTCAGAAGATTTTTAAAAACTTCGCATAATCTGCAAAATTTGGTTATTAGTCAACAATTACTTCGCATAAAAAAACCAGTTAAATGAAATTGAGAAATTATTTATAACTAGTTTAATAACTAATAATTTTAATCCTACAGCTATGAATCACTCAAAACAGCTTTGGCTTGTACGGGCTTTCGCGCTCATAATTCTGATTGTGCTATTTGGGAAATTTCTTGAAGAAGCAGCATTTAACCTTGTTGTTGCTATTTCAGCCTTAGCGATTATTACCTGGACATTCATGTTTAGAAAATAATAAGTGAACATAATTTTTCAACTTCACTTAACACCGCGATAAGAGGCTCCAAAAATTCACATTAATCTAAACTTTCTCTTGCGCATCCGCTTCAGAGAAATATAATATTGAGCGCAAATTTTTTCCGATCCAAGTTTTGATTCCTAATTAATTTTAATAAGGATGAATCAAAACTTCGCTTCATAGGGAAACGTTAGCTGAAATACTCCTTTTCTTTTTGGGTTATTTTTACTTCCCGCAAATCTCCCGAAAATCACAGCGTCGGCAGTCGCTCGATTCGTCGCAGTCGAATTCCAGTTTTTGAATTTTGCCCCAGGCTCCTTTAGTGGTTTTTTTCAATTCCTCAATCTCCGCTTTTTGTGGTGTGAAACTTTCATCCCGGAATTCCCCATTCTTGTCCGGACGCACGAAACTCAAAACCATCTCCCGCGGCTTGAAAACAAAGCGCGAGTCGAGCTCGGCTAGCAGAGAATAAAACAAAAGTTGCCGGTAAGAGTTGCCGGTCGAATTCGCCGTCTCCCCGCAGATCGCCGCCGGAGTCATCGGTGGAACGGATTTGTAATCGATGAAGCAGACTTCATTCGCGGTCTCGCTTGTCGGTCGTAGCCCGGAGGGCGTAGTCTGAGGAATCGCATCAATCCGGTCAATCTTCCCAGTCAATGGCACATCGTCGAACCTAACTTCATGTTTTGCAAAATTGAACTCGACCTCGACCGGCGGACGCAGGCCGGCGTGGCTGGCGAAATATTTCTCGAGCGCGCTTTTGGCATCCCGTTCGACCGCCGCGAATTGCTGCTGGGTCAACGGCTCGCGCGCTAAACTTTTTTGCAAAGCCGTGAACGCAGTCTCAATCTGCGGCAATTTCTGGGTGGTCTTATATTCGCGGAAAAAAGCTTCAAAAGCAGCATGGACAGCCGTACCAAAAATCTGTCCCAAACGGTCATCGACCGAGACTTTGGTCGGCAGGCGCAGTAGGTTTTGGAAGAGGAATTTGCGCGGACAGTCGAGGAAGTTGTTGAGCGCAGTTGGGCTGAGTCGGAAATTCTCCAGCAGGCTTGTGAGGAATTTCTGCGTATCGAGCGAAAATTTCTGTTCTCCAGCGAGCGGCAACGTGGCCGTCCCCGCTTCTGGTGCGCGAGTGAATTCGAGCAGGCTGGAATCAATTTCAGCAATGAAACGGCTCGCGACCACTTGGCGGGACTCGTAATTTTCAGCGTAGGAAATCGTGAATGCCTGCTTGGCGCGAGTCAGCGCGACGAAGAAGAGCCGCCGTTCCTCCTCAATCTTTTTCTCCTTGTCTGGTTCACCGATCCCGAGAATATCCGGCAGCTTCAATTTCTGTGGCTTGGCCCGCCCACCCCAGGAAGCATCATCGGCGTGGATCACGAAGACCTGCTCCCACTCCAAACCCTTCGCGGAGTGTGCTGTCGTGAGCGTGACAGCGGCGTGCGGCCGGTTTGGGATAGCCAGGCGAATGTAGTTTTTTTGCATCGCAGCGAGATCAGCCAGTAAGTTCTCGAGTGTTGGCTCTTCTCTGGAAACTGCGAAATTGCGCACGAATTCTAAAAAAGTGTGCAGCGCTTCGGCAGCTTCGTACTCCTCTAGCTCGGCGACTTTGGCAGTCAGCCCACTTTCGGCGGCAATGTTTTCAGTAAGCTCAAGTAAATTTTCCGACGCCTGGCGTTTTTGGAAGTTCAAAAGTTTTTGGGCGAATTCTTTGGTTTTAGAATTTTCCGACTCGAGCGCAACATCCAGAAAATTATTTTTGAAATCCGCCGCCTTGGAGATTTTATAAACTTCAACCTCAGCGATACCAGAAAAATCTGCGAAAAATACTGCCAAACTCGATAGTGCGTCGTTCGGCTCGGCGACTATTTTTAGCAAGTTAATCATTTGCTGGACACGCGGATTCGCCAACGCGTTCCGGCCGTCGGCGCGGAAGACGGGAATTTTCTTACGCACCAGCGCATCAGAAAGGGCATCCCCGTGCGCACGGTTTCGGTAAATCACGGCGATCTCTTCCGGTGGAGTTTTCTCAAAAATTAATTTTTGAACCGCGTCCACAACGAAAGCGACTTCGTCCGCCCCACTGCCAGCGGCAACAACTTGCGGCGCGATAGTTTTTTTAAACTCCAATGCAGCAGTCAGATTTTTTTCTAGTTTGGGAATCTCGTGAACCAGGCGCTCGGAGTTTTTCTCAATCAAGCTCGTCGCTGTATCGAGAATTTTTTGCGTCGAGCGATAATTCTGCGTGAGCGGGATCACAGCTGTCGCGGGATACTTTTTCTGGAAATCAGTGATATTTTTTAGCGAGGCACCCTGGAAGCGGAAAATCGACTGGTCGTCGTCACCGACTACGCAAAGATTCGGCTTTTCGTCAAAACTAGCCCAAGCCTGCAGGATAGCATTCTGCGCGCCATTCGTGTCTTGGAACTCATCGACCGTCGCGTAGAGAAAATTTTCTTGAAGATAGCCAAGTAAGAACTCATTTTCCTTGGAATTCAGTTTCTCGACTACAGAAAGAATCAAATCGTCGTAATCCGCCAATCCCCGCTCGTCGAGTAAGGTTTGGTACTTTTCGTAAAAATCTGCGAGCTCAAAGTTTTTCGCTAGGCGCGTCTCGGCGTCGCGAATCTTGATAAAAGGTTTTCCGGTTCTCGGATTGATCCGCTCGGCATTTTCAAGTTCGGATTTTTCTTTCGCCAAAATTTCACGGAATTTTTCCGGAGCGTAGCCCTCACGCTTGAGGTCAGACAAAGCTCGACCAATGTCTTTCAAGTATAAATCCGGGGCACGTAGGGGTGCCAGTAATTCAAAATTCTTCGGGTTTAAAATCTCTCGGAAAAGTTGAAGTTGTCCAAGTTCATCCAAAGGTAAACGTTCGCGGGTAGTGGCAAATTCGGCTGGAAAAGTCGCGTGTAGCCGAGCGCAAAAAGAGTGGAAAGTCGTAGCTTCGATCGAGTAAGCGTCCGGCCCGATTATTTGAGCTAGCCTTTTTTTAAGCTCAATCGCCGCGGCTTCGGTGAAAGTCAGCGCGAGTAAGTTGTGCGGCCGCGCCTGAGTCTTGTGCAAAATATTCGCCAAGCGCAGAGCCAGCGTTTGAGTCTTGCCAGTTCCCGGACCAGCCACAATCAAAAGCGGACCCTCGACTGCATCGACAGCCTGCTTTTGGTTTGGATTAAGCTTCTCAAACTCGGCGCGAAAATTTTTGATGAAATCCACCGGGGTATTTTAGCAATCGTTTCGCAAAATTCTGAAAGAGTGTAGCATTTGGACGTTCAATTTTTGGTATGCCTAGATTAAGCAAAAAGTTCGGCTTCAGATTAAGTCCGCACTTTGCCCCAACTCTGATCACCGCGATTGGGGTCGTGATGGTCTGGCGCGGCGTCTGGTTCCTCTTGGATCTCTACCTCTTACCAGATAAGCCAACTTTAAGCGGGATCACAAGCCTTATAATTGGACTTGCCATTCTCTACCTTCCAAATGGAAAAATTGATGACCTCTTTTAAATGAATATCATTTTGATCGGCATGCCGGGTAGCGGAAAGTCCCGTATCGGCCGGATTCTTGCCGAAAAGTTGAGGCGTGAGTTTATTGATGTCGATGACTTCATCCTCGAGCAAACTGGCAAAGATTCGGCGGAACATCTTGCCGAATTGGGCGATGATAAGTTTCTAGAGTTCGAGTCCGAAATTGTGCAGAAAATTAAGGCTGAAGATGCGGTCATCGCAACCAGTGGCAGTGTACCGCTCGTCCCCGCTGGTATTGATCATCTGAAACAAGATGGCTTCGTTGTCTGGCTGCGCCCGCCCCTGGAATTTATCGAAAAACGAGTCGCCAAACGCCGTGATGGAGTGACTAGAATAGTTGGTGCGCAAAGTAAAACCATTGCCGAAATCCTAGCCTGGCGCGAGTCAGAGTACGACCACCATCAAAATGCGGTTCTGGAAATGGATTCGGAATTACCCAAAGAGGCCGCCGCGGAAAAATTAATCGAGCTTCTCCGCGAACGGAAGATTATCGATTAGATTACCGCTGCTAGCAGATAGGCTTTGAGTGCAGCGTCCTCGACGATTGCGTCAAGGCCCCACAAAAAGGTGCACGCCGCAACTGTGAGCAGCAGCGTGAGCAGCAAGAGCCTGCGGGAGTGAGGAGGAAAAATGTGCATTTTTAGTATTGTTTTCCTCTCATTTTACCAAAAAATAGCCAGAAAAGCAAGACCTAGGACTGCTCGTAGACAAAAATCTTCGCTGCGCGAGCTTCGGCTGGATAGACTTTTTTGGCTTTCCAGTCGTGCAAACTAAAACTAGCTGATATGATGCGCGCACCGCGCTTAAGTTCCTTTTTAAATTTCGGGGAAAGCTTCTGCATTACTGCTGGCAATAAATAGCAAAAAACTACGTCGGCTTCACTTAGGTCCACGTCAAATAAATTCTTACGATAAATCTTGGATTTAGCGCCCCTAAACAGGCGATTAATCTGCGCAAAGATCCAGACAAAAATCGAAATTTCATAACCTTCAGCCTTAGCTCTGAACTGTTTCTCAGCCCGGAAGACGATGCGCCCGTCGCCACAACCAAGATCAATCACCCGGTCCCCTGCTTTGATCTTCGCGATCTCTAACATTTTGGCGATGGTTTTACGATTGGAAGGTACGAAGGGTGAACGAAAGAAGCCCGCAACAAAGAAATAAAAAATCGTGAGTAGCAAAACGATTCCGAGGAAAGCTAGTAGGTCAAACATTGTTCGCAATTTTACCCCAGCCGCACTAAAATTACGCGGATGTTGAACTCTATCCCAGAAGCGATCCGCGATTTGAAGCGTGGAAAAATGGTAATCGTCGTCGACGACGAGAACCGTGAGAACGAAGGTGATTTGATTCTCCCGGCCGAAAAAGTCACTCCTAAGATTATTAACTTCTGCGCTACGGAAGGCCGCGGCTTGATCTGTACGCCCGTCGCCACTGAGATTGCCGATCGGCTCAATTTCCCGCCGATGAACGGCGGCTGCGAAACTCCGGATGGCTGCAACTTCGCCGTCTCTTGCGACCTAAAAAATGATATCGCTAGCGGAATCTCTGCTAACGACCGTGCCAAAACTATTCAACAAATTGCTAATCCCAAAGCTAAAGCGGCCGACTTCGTGCGCCCGGGACATGTTTTCCCTTTGCGTGCTAAGCGCGGCGGCGTGCTGGTTCGCACAGGCCACACTGAAGCGACGATTGACCTTGCCCGGTTAGCCGGCTTCCGTGAAGCTGGGATTTGCTGCGAAATTATGAAAAAAGACGGGACTATGGCTCGACTCCCTGACCTACAGAAATTCGCGAAAAAGTTTAAGCTCAAAATTATTTCGATTGCCGATTTGATCGCCTATCGGATGCAAGAAGAACGCTTTGTCGAGCGAGTTGCGTCTGCCAATCTGCCGACTAAATTTGGTGAATTCCGCCTAATTGCCTACCGGAATCTCTTAAACCCAGGCGAGGAACATCTCGCGCTCGTACGTGGAGATATCGCTAAGAAAAAAGATGTATTGGTTCGCGTTCATTCGGAATGCCTCACGAGTGATGCCTTTGGTAGTCTGCGCTGTGACTGTCGCGAACAGAAAGAATTGGCTATGCAAAAAATCGCCAAAGAAGGCGGCGTGCTGCTCTTCCTCCGCCAAGAAGGCCGCGGCATCGGACTGTGTAATAAAATCCGCGCCTACGAACTACAGGATAACGGAGCTGATACAGTCGAAGCCAACGAGCAACTAGGCTTCTCGGCCGACGAGCGCAATTACGGAATTGGCGCCCAAATCCTCGCCGACCTCGGCCTGACTTCCATTAAACTGCTGACTAATAATCCAAAGAAGCTCGCCGGGATTTCCGGTTACGGGCTCAAGATTACTAAACGGATCCCGCTTGAGACTAAACCTAACGCGATGAACCGGAATTACCTTGAAACGAAAAAGCGGAAACTAAAGCATAATTTGAAAAGAGTGTAAGGATTCTAAAGAAGCTTTCCGCCGGAGGCGGATCCGCCTCCGGCGGAAAAGATTGTAAGGATTTTTTTTCTTGAGGTCTTTATAATCCTTAAGGCTCATTATTATCTTTACAATCCTTTTGACCAAAGAATCTAGATCACACTCGCCGCAAACAAAGCACATGAGACGTGCAATAGCCCTAGCAGAAAAAGCAATCAATCCAAGTCCCAATCCGCGAGTTGGTGCGGTAATTTTAAAAAATGGAAAAATCGTAGGCGAAGGTTGGCATGAATACGCCGGCGGGCCGCATGCTGAAATTGTCGCTCTAAAAAAAGCCGGATCGCGTGCACAAGGCGGTGAACTTTTTGTAACACTAGAGCCTTGCAACCGTTTCGGTCGAACTCCGCCCTGCTCGCAGGCGATTCTCAACTCCGGAATTAAGCGTGTCGTAATCGGAGTGCTAGACCCGACCGCTTCCGGGGGCGGCGCTAAATTTTTGAAAAAGCATGGAGTCGAAGTTGTTAGTCGGATTTTGGAACCGGCATGCCGCGAGCTGAACAAAATTTGGCTGAAGAACATGGAGCACAAGCGACCTTTTGTAACCTTAAAAATGGCTCTGGATGCAAAAGGCTCAACGATCCCAGCGACCAGCAAAAAGTGGATCAGTTCGTCTAAAAGCCGCCGCGAAGTCATGAAGTTGCGAAGAAGTTTCGATGCGATTGCGATCGGTGTCGGTACGATTACTGCTGACAATCCGCGCCTCACAGTCCGCGGTATCAAAACCGATCGACAGCCTGTGCGGATAATTTTCGATCCAAATCTAAGATCGCCGGTAATGTCTAAAATTTTTCACGACGGCGGTGAGACTATTTTGATTTCCCGACAGGAATTTCCTAATTACAATTTAAGGAAAATTCTGCAAAAATTGTTTCAGCGCGGAATTTGCTCAATCCTGCTGGAAGGCGGTGAAACTACAGCTAAAAAATTTTTGCAGGCCAAACTCGTTGATGAAATTTTTATTTTTCAGAAAGGCAATCGCCGTAAGCAGAAAAACTGGCACGGGATCTCAATGAAAAATATCGGTGAGTTTGGTGATGATGGTTTGTTTTATGCTGTGCCGTAATGTTGGGAACGGATGACGCGTAGGTAACGCAGACCTGCTTTCCCTACGCGTCACAACAAAAAGGCGATCCGCCGTGGCGGACCGCCTTTTTAGATTGAAATTTATGAGGAGACTATTCGATAACTTTGGTAACAACTCCAGCACCAACAGTACGGCCACCTTCACGAATAGCAAAACGTGTGCTGTCGTCGAGAGCAACCGGTACCCCGAGAGTGACAGTCAGATTAACTTTGTCGCCCGGCATGACCATCTCTGTGCCAGAAGGCAATTCGACATCACCAGTCACATCAGTCGTACGAATATAGAACTGTGGCTTGTAGCCCTTGAAGAACGGAGTGTGGCGGCCACCTTCCTCTTTCGTAAGAATATAGACTTCGCATTCGAATTTCTTGTGTGGGGTGATTGAGCCTGGTTTCGCGAGAACCTGTCCGCGCTCAACCTGATCTTTTTCGATACCGCGGAGGAGAATACCGGCGTTGTCACCAGCTTCACCGCGATCAAGTGTCTTGCGGAACATTTCAACACCAGTAACGACAGATTTCTGTGTGTCGCGGATACCAACGATTTCGATTTCGTCATTGACGTTGACCACACCCTGGTCAATACGTCCGGTAACTACAGTACCACGGCCTTTGATCGAGAAGACATCCTCAACTGGCATCAAGAAAGGCTTGTCGAGGTCACGAACTGGATCTGGAATGTGCTCATCAAGAGCCTCGATCAGCTTGTCAATCGACTTCGTACCGAGATCACTGTCCTCACCTTCGAGAGCTTTGAGGGCGGATCCACGGATGATCGGAGACTTTTCTGGATCGAATTCATACTTTTTGAGCAATTCTTTGACTTCCTCTTCCACCAAACCAATCATTTCCTCGTCATCGACCATATCGCACTTATTGAGATAAACGACGATAGCCGGAACATTCACCTGGCGAGCCAAAAGAATGTGCTCTTTGGTTTGAGGCATCGGCCCATCAGCGGCGGAAACTACGAGAATCGCGCCATCCATCTGCGCAGCACCAGTAATCATATTCTTGACGTAGTCGGCATGACCCGGACAGTCAACGTGCGCATAGTGGCGTTTTTCGGATTCGTACTCTTGGTGACTTGTCGCGATCGTGATACCACGCTCTTTCTCTTCTGGAGCATTATCGATTTCGTCAAATTTACGAGCAGTCGATTTGCCTTTTGTCGCAAGATAAGTCGTAATCGCCGCGGTCAGAGTAGTCTTACCGTGATCGACGTGACCGATCGTGCCGACGTTGACGTGCGGCTTGCTGCGGTCGTAGGTTCCTTCAGCCATTTTAGAGGGGGGTTAAAAGATTAATTTGAATCCCCGGAATATTCCAAGGACTGTGCCCAAAATTATGAGCCGGAAGAGTATAAAGATTTAGTACGTAAAGCGCAAGAAATTTTGCGTACAATTTTTGTTCAGTCAAGTAAAAATATTTATTAAGAAAAGTCCGTTTGTCCCTTGATTTTGAACTACTACTTAATATACAATCTCTCCGTTCTCGCGGAAGCTTTTTAGAGGTGCTAAAATCCGCAGGATAAAAAATCACTATGAATCTGACAAAATACTTTCGCGACGCAGTCTCCGAGCTTCATCGCGTCAGCTGGCCCACCCGCCAGCAGGCCATACGGATTTCGATTGTCGTGCTCGCTGTCACATTCGTGATTGCTTTCATGCTCGGCTTCCTCGACACCTTCCTGGCCTGGGGCTATCAGCAACTTCTCAAACTCTCTGCTTAATCGAAAGCGCCCCGCTCAGCGGGGCGCCTACAGAACCTGAAACCTAACACCTAGAACCTCACTAACATGGGCAAACAAGCTGAAAACACCGGAAAAAACTGGTACGTCCTGCACACTTACTCGGGCTACGAGGATGCTGTGAAGTCCGCACTCGAACAGCGCATCGACAGCTGTAACATGCAAGACTACATCTTCCGCGTCGAAGTTCCGAAAGTCGAGGAAGTTACGATTCGCCGCGGAGAGAAAGTCAGCGAAAAGAAACGCCTCTTCCCGGGCTACGTCCTCGTCGAAATGATCGTCACTGACGAATCTTGGTATGTCGCCCGTAATACCCCAAATGTCACCGGCTTCGTTGGTAGCGGCAATATCCCGGTCGCGGTTACTCCCGAGGAATTCGGCATTATCGAGAAACACGTCGGCGCAGCTGAGACCAGCTTCAAGATCGAAATGAAATCCGGTGACGTCGTCACCATCCTCGACGGACCTTTCGCGACTTACGAAGGTGTGGTCAGCCTAGTCGACACCGCCAAAGGTAAGGTCAAAGTCAATGTCTCGATCTTCGGCCGCGACACACCTGTGGAGCTCGACTTCGTCCAAGTGAAGAAAAAATAATCAGTTACTAGTGACTGGTGGCTAGTTGCTAGAACTTTTCTTTTTAAAAGCTGCAACCTAGAACCTAATCCCTATAACCTATTACAATGGCTAAAGAAATCAAAGCTAAAATCAAGCTGCAAATCCCAGCTGGCGCTGCCAATCCGGCCCCTCCGGTCGGTTCTGCGCTCGGTCAGCACGGCGTCGCGATTCAGGATTTTTGTACGCAATTCAATGAGAAAACGAAGGCTCAGAAAGGCGATATCGTCCCCGTAATCATCACCGTCTACGAAGATCGCTCCTTCAGTTTCATCACGAAAACCCCACCAACCGCCGAGCTAATCAAAAAAGAGCTGAAACTCGCGAAAGGCAGCGGCACGCCGAATAAAGACAAAGTCGGTGAAATCACCGATGCCCAGCTCGCGAAAATCGCGGAGATCAAGATGCCAGACATCAACGCCAACGATATCGAAGCCGCCAAAAAGATCGTAGCTGGCACAGCGAAGTCGATGGGTTTGAAGGTGAAGTAGTTTAAATTTTAGAATAATTTATTAATGTGATTATTCTTTGTCTATCTTTATTTGACAAATAAATTTTTTAAATTAGAATGAAATACTCGTAATTTTAGTTTAAAAGTCATGTCAGACAATATTCAAGAATCCGGCGAGACTGCCGGAACAAGTGCCAAAGAGAAACTCGCCAATCTTAGTCAATATATGCCAAATGAACCAGAATTTGTTTATGATTTTGCTAAATTTCTCGCTGCACGTATGAAGGAAGGTGAAAGCGACAAGGCAGCTTCCGAAATTTTTTCAATACGGGCTAAATTAGCTATTTTTAGCCTGCAAAACGGTATGGATGGACACACAAACGGGCTCACTAGACAAACTTCGATAGTGTACGACACATTGAGGATGAAGATATCTAAGATTGCAGAAGCAATATTTGGTGAAGAATATAGAAAACAAAGGCGAAAGCCTTTGGGTTTGCCTAAAGAGGCTAAAGAATAAATTAATAATCCACATCTTGATAATTCAGTTCTTTAGGAGGTGAAATAATTTGACGAACTCCCTTTGAGATGATAAACTGGATTGGTTAAGTTAAAATCGCGCTTTTTGTATGTAAATTTATTTACATACCCTGAGTGAGCGGAGCGAATCGAAGGGCGCTCTAGTCCCTAAAACCTAGAACCTAAACACTAAAAAATGACTGAAAAAATCCGCGTCAAAGGCGCTCGGACACACAATCTCAAAAATATCGACGTCGAGATTCCGCGGGATAAATTGACCGTGATTACCGGCCTCTCGGGATCCGGCAAAAGTAGCCTCGCCTTCGACACGATCTACGCCGAAGGCCAGCGGCGCTATGTCGAGAGTCTTTCGGCTTATG
>JAIPIJ010000027.1 GCA_021734705.1 Candidatus Peribacteraceae bacterium | reverse complement strand
TACCGAACTCTCGCCAAGTGAATTTCACTTCGCACTTTTATACCTTGTTCGATTTATCGGTATTTCAGGGATACTAATGGTGACTCGCGATCTCACAAAAAAACAATCCGAGAAGGCTTTCTGGGTTTTAATTTCCAGCAGCGTTCTGTTCGCTTTAGCAGGCTTTGCACTCTTCCAGATTCTGCCTGATTTTACGGAAGCTGGTCTGACTGAGCTCGGCTGGGACCCACACATCGGGCGTCTAACTTCGACCTTCTTGGATCCAAATTTCGCGGCGGGTCTATTTGCATTTTTGCTCGCACTTCTCGGCGGCAGATTCTTACGAGAAAAAAAAGCTAAGCTAAAAATTTGGACTTTACTGGCCGCTTTCGCGCTTGGCGCAGGGCTGCTTTTGACCTTCTCGCGTAGCGGGCTTTTGGCTTTGGGTGTCTCTGGCCTCGTGCTTGGAATTTTTGTTAACCGCCGAATCCTCGTCGCTGGAGCCTTTATTGTTTTGCTCGGTATCGCTAGTTCCCCACGCCTAGCTGAACGCATCGGCGAACTGGCTCAGTCAGTCGAATCACTTGGCGGCGAGTCGCAACAAACACTGGATCCTACCGCACAGCTTCGTTTCGATAGTTGGAGTGAAGGCTGGCGTATCTTTGAGGAAAACTCTCTAATCGGTGTCGGTTTTGGCGCTTATAAATTTCATCAGGATTTTTCCGCCGAAGACTCCCACGCTGCGACCGGGTCAGACTCCTCACTGCTAAACATAGCTGCCATGACTGGAACTTTAGGGTTTTTGGTTTTTGGAATTCTTCTATGGAATCTAGCGAGCGCAGCGTGGCACTCCAAAAACTGGGGATTTCTCGCTGGAATCTCTGGGCTGCTGGTCCATTCAATCTTTGTAAACTCGCTTCTCTTTGCGCCGATAGCTGCGATCTTCTTTGTGAGCGCTGGACTAAATACCACTAAAAAAATTGGTGCTCGGGAGAGGATTGAAGCTGGCTCAACAACTGTGCCAAAATAAAATTTATCTACGGGCCGCCCCGGGACGATCAATTCAAGCCTGAAAGCTATTCCTCTACGGGGAAATTCTCACCACCTCCATACACCAAAAAGAACCTCCCCGCTTTGCGGGAAGAACCTTTTTGGTGCTCGGGAGAGGACTTGAACCTCCAAGGGCTTACGCCCATACGCCCCTCAAGCGTACGTGTCTACCAATTCCACCACCCGAGCGTGTTCGAGATTTCAACTTTTTATTTTTAAAATTTTTGAGAATGTCTCGGGGATCAGCCCTCGCCTGCCGTAGCCTTGGCGAAGGCGGGAATTCCACCACCCGAGCACGAGTGTTGCGAGATTTTAATTTTCTACAGTGGAATTTTCAACTTCCGCGACTTGACCAGTCTGTAAAAACTCAACTGCTGCAGCGAGCTGCGGATCTCGATCAGTGAAATAATCTTCGACTGGCATCTCGATTGAGATATCTGGCTCCAGCCCAATTCCATCAATATCGCGGCCACTGGGCGTAAACCACTTCGCGACAGTGATACGTAGTGTACTGCCATCACGAAAACCGGAGATTAATTCTTGGACAGTACCTTTACCAAAAGTTTGTTCTCCTAAAACTGTAGCGCGACCAGCATCCTGCAAAGCTCCAGCTAAAATTTCTGAGGCCGAGGCGGAGCCCTCATTCACCAAGACTACCAGTGGAGTGGACGGCAAGATGGCGGCCCCGATGACTGAGATCTTCGCATCGGTTTTGCCCCGCTCGTGGATTTGGACAACGTCACCGCTGGATAGCAGATTGGAAGTCATAGCAATCGCTGCATCGAGAAATCCTCCCCCGTTAAAACGGAGATCAAGAATAATGCCGTCGGGGTTTTCCAAAGCTAGGTCCGCTAGAGCAGCAGCAAATTCTTCGGCAGTGTTGTCGGCGAAATTGTTAACTGTCACTACTGCGATTCCATCGTCACGCATCTCAGTGTGGACTGACTCAATTGTGATTAGTTCGCGTGTAATCGTAATCTCACGGGGTGAAACTTCTTCACCGCGAAAGACCGTAAGCATGACGTCTGTCCCGATTGGTCCACGGATTTTGCGGATCGCCTCAAAGAGCGTGTAGTCGGCCGCAAACTCATCATCGATTTTGTAAACCTGGTCTCCGGGCAAAAGTCCGGATCGCTCAGCTGGCGAACCGCGTAATGGCGAGATAATTGTGAGAACTTCGTTACGCATCCCCACTTCCGCTCCGATACCAGTTAATTCTCCCTCGAGCGAGTCCAAAAACTCTTCACTTTCTTGGGGATCCAAAAATTCAGAGTGCGGATCTCCCAGTGATTCCACCACCCCTTTCATGGCCCCGTAGAGCATTTTTTGGGGCTCAAGTTTTTCGACGTCGACAAATTTGCGCTCAGTTGTTTTCCAAACTTCATCGAAAGTCCGGATGTCCAAATTGCCGACAACTTTAGAATCAGCAAGAACACCCACTTCAGCAGAAGTATCAGGAATCTCTGATGTCTCGACTTTGGAGCTAAAGAAAAAATTACCTGTCACCAAGCCGCTTACAAAAAAAATAATCGCAGCGCCGACAGTAATAATAATGTTCTTCTTCATTTTAAAATATTGGTTAGATTGTAAGTACCGAAATTCTACCAACCCTCCTCGAACATGCCTTCGGCAGCCTCCGCGATTGTCTTGGGCTTGATTTTAGATCCATCCGGAGCTTCTGGCGCAGCCGACTCTAGCTCAATTTCGGCACGAGAAATTTTAATTTGAAAATTCCTGCCTAAAATCTCCGCAAACTTTTCCGCCAATAGATTCCGGGCAGCGTTATCAATTTTACCGATTAGGAAATCACTACCGACACCGATTTCAATTTCAGAATTTTTAGCGGACAGAATTTTCGCGCTTTTGAGAGCCATCTTTACAGTTGGATTTTGAATTTTTCCTAAAACCTGAGGCAAGGCACTCTCAACAATCGGAACTGAGACCTCAGCGTTTGGATCGACCTTTTTATTAGCGGCTTCTTGCGCTACAGTCGCAAACTTTTTTTCGGTTTGGTCAGGAGACTTTTTTTTAGCGGGCTCTTTGGTAACCATAGCAGGTGCGCCATCGTTGGAATTCTCTGCACATACCGCAATCGCGGCAACCTCGAGAGGAAGCTGCGGAATAACAGAGCTCTTTAGCTCCTCACCGGCACGGGTAAACTCATCGATCATCGTGAGAATTTTCTTAGCTTCAGCCAGCTGATTTTCAGCAACTTTTGTCAGCATGATCTCACGCAGCTTGGCTAATATGGTTTTATTGAACTGAATTAGATTCGCACCCTCGATGACCAAACCGTCAATCGTTGCCAGCGCATCGGATAATTTAGAAAAGAGCAGCGCGAAGACAAAATCCTCAACCGCCTTCGGCCTGGTCAAACCTAAGTTTTGGGAAACTGAATCGACTGAAACTTTGCCGCCTGCACCAAGCTGCTCCAACATACCAAGCGCGTCACGCATACCGCCAGCTGATTGTTTAGCAATCAGCGCAAGCGCTTCTGGTTCAAAGCCAATTTTCTCCTTCTCGGCAATTGTAGCCAAATGTCCCGCAATATCTTTTTCTGACAGGCGATGAAAATCGAAGCGCTGCGTTCGGGAAATAATCGTCTCGGGAATCTTGTGCGGTTCGGTCGTCGCGAGGATAAAGTAAGCGTGCGCTGGCGGTTCTTCTAGGGTTTTCAGTAACGCGTTGAAAGCATCCTTGGTCAGCATGTGCACTTCATCGATCACATAGATTTTGAATTTGGCCCGACTCGGCGTGAATTGGATTTTTTCCTTTAGGTCGCGAATTTCGTCAATCCCGCGATTCGAAGCTGCGTCAATCTCAATCAGGTCAACTAACCGTCCGTCTATAGCATCCCGGCAGATCTCACACTCATTGCAGGGTTCCCCGTCTGAATCCGGTTTGAGACAATTGAGAGCCCGGGCAACAATCCGGGCAGTCGAGGTCTTGCCAGTACCGCGGGAACCGGCAAAGAGATAGGCGTGCGAAAGCGCCGAATTTTTGATGGCGTTCGCGAATGTTTGCCGGACGTGCGCTTGGCCGACAATCTCAGACAATTTTTGTGGTCGATATTTACGGTAAAAACTCACGGGCTGCGATTTTATCTCGCTCTGGCATTCGAGTAAAATGCCCAGGTGCTACGAAAAATTCTCATCCCCGCAATTGCCCTGATTGCCCTAGCCGGCTGTACTGGCAATACCAACTGGAGCCGCGAATCCCCGCCAGATGGCACTAAGGTCACTGTGGTCGAATTTTCCGATTTTAATTGCCCGGCCTGCCGAGCTGCTTCGGAAACGGCGAGCAAAATCAAAGGCCTGCCGAACTTATATTTCGAATTCCGGCATTTGCCTTTACCAATCTCTGGTCATGAATCCAGCCCGGCCGCCGCCAACACCTTTGAGTGTGCTCGCGAACAAGGCTTCGGTCAAGAAATGGAAGAGGCGCTTTTCAAAAATCAAGGAAGTTTCACTGAGAGCTTATTCCTGCGCATTCCAAAAACTTACGATTTCGATGAGGATTTCGACCAAACCGAATTCGCTGAATGTGTGTCTGGTAATAATTACGCCGATTTAGTCGAGGCCGACTACAACTTCGCCCGCCAACAGGGCCTAAACTCGACACCGACTTTTTTCGTAAACGGGATTAAGACCACCTATCGAGATTTGTTAAAAACCGTAGCAGCAGCTTTCGAAGTCCAAAATGCAAGTTCGACTGAATAAATTTCTCGCCGAAAAAGGTGTGGCCTCCCGCCGTAAGGCTGATGATCTGATCACGGCCGGGAAAATTCACGTGAACGGAAAAATCGTGCGCGAACTAGGAACACAGGTCGACCCCCAAAAAGATCGAGTCGAAGTTGATGAAAAAGTCTTAGCAGATAGGCCGAAGCTAGTTTATTTTATGCTGAATAAACCAGCTGGTTTTGTTTGTTCCAATTCCAAAACTAAAGCCGAACCAAGAATCGTGCTGGACTTATTCCCATCTGAGTTAAAAATATTTCCCGTTGGTCGTCTCGATAAGGCAACAACCGGGCTACTGATTTTGACTAACGATGGCAATTTAAGTTTCCGGCTCACTCATCCGAAATTTGAATGCGAGAAGGAATACGAAGTCGAAGTCGGCTCTGATCTCACTAAGGAGCGAGTGCGTAAAATTGAATCGGGCATACCGCTGGATCACAAAAAAACTAAACCGACCGAGGTTAAAGTCCTAGACAAGCGCAAGGCGCTAGTAATTTTGCGTGAAGGCCGCAACCGGCAAGTGCGTAAAATTTTTGGCAAAGTTGGTTGCGAGGTTTTGAGATTAAAACGGCTGCGAATCAAGAATCTCAGGCTCGGTGACCTGCCACTCGGCCAATTTCGCGAATTAACCCCCGGGGAAGTTAAAATGCTCTACGATGCTTGAAAGTTTTTTTGCCCTGCTTGGTTTCGTAGATCAGTCGGCTTTCGAAATCCCGCCCTTAGAAAATTTAGAAATTCATGCTGCGCCGCAGATAGAAAAATTCAGCGAGCCGGTAGTGGATGCCATGAGTGCTATCATCACCGATCTTGATTCGGGCAAGGTCCTTTGGTCAAAAAATTCCAACACGCGCCTGCCAATAGCCAGTCTGACTAAACTGATGACTGCAGTCATCGCCCGCGAAAACTACCAGCTAGACGAAGTCGTTGAAGTCAGCCGTAATGCTAGTGGGCAGCCCACCGCGAAAATCTGGCTTCGGCAAGGCGAAAAAATTTCTGTCGAGAATTTGCTAAAGGCGCTCTTGATCGAATCAGCCAACGACGCCGCAGTCGCGCTGGCTGAGAAGGGCGATACTGATAAATTTGTGAAGAAAATGAACGCGAAAGCTTCCGCATTAGGCTTAATGAACACACACTTCGCGAATCCGGTCGGCTACGATGATGACGAAAATTTTTCGACTACTCAGGATCTAGCGATTTTGGCAAATTACTTCCTGCGAGATGAATTCCTGCGACAAACTGCTGCGACAAACAAAACTGGCATTGATTCGGTTGATGGGGGCATCCACCATGAACTTTATTCAACTAATAATTTATTTGGCAGCTATCTAAAAATCCGCGGCCTCAAAACTGGTCTGACTGAGGCGGCCGGAGAATGCGTTGCGACTATCGCCGAACTCGAAAACGGCAAAAGTGTGCTGGCTATCGTGCTTAACTCACCCAAACGTTTTCAGGAGGCCAAGAGCTTGATCGCCTGGGCCGCCGCGAACTTCCGATGGTAAAATTACAGAAATGGACGAACTTCTTTCCGGCAGCGAGGCGCTTCACAATCTGACTTTTATCCTAGGTTTCGGTGGTTTGAGCTTCATCGTCGCAATGATTTTTGCTCCGATCTTTATTCGCTTTCTTGAACGTAACCGCCTGGGCCAACAAATTCGAGACAGTTCTGTAGATGGCAAAATTTCGACTATTTTTCGGGAACTACACTTAAAAAAATCTGGAACGCCAACCATGGGTGGAGTCGTAATCTGGGGTACTGTCGTTGCTATGGTGTTGCTTTCTTTCATTCCGCAGAAACTAGGAATCACAACCAACAGCCTGTGGAGCCGCGCCGAGACCTATATTCCACTCTTCACACTAGTGGCAGCCGGACTGCTCGGTATGCTCGATGACTGGTGGAATATTCGTGGAGTTGGCAAAGAAAAAGGACTTAAGGTGCGGCCGAAATTAATCTGGCTCACGGTTTTTGCTGCCGCTGGAGCTTGGTGGTTTTTCACTAAGCTTGGTTGTCTAGATGGAGTCGCTGACGCCTGCCTCATTCATCTGCCCCGGCTTGGTGACTTCAATATTGGTTGGTGGTACATCCCACTTTTTATCCTAGTAATTATCTCCAGCGCGAATGCCGTGAATATCACAGACGGCCTGGACGGACTCGCCGGAGGTTTACTAGCAATCGCCTTTGGCGGTTTTGGCGTGATCGCCTTTTTCCAAGGAATGTTTTTGCTCGCAACACTGTGCGCTGCCATTGTCGGGGCAGTCGTCGCCTTCCTTTGGTGGAATGTGCCCCCGGCGAAATTTTTTATGGGTGACACTGGTAGCTATTCGCTCGGCGCGACCCTCGGCGTGATCGCCATGCTGACTGATTCCATCGTACCTCTCATTTTCATTGCCGCGATTTTCATATTGGAAACACTGTCAGTAATCATCCAGCTCGTCTCAAAAAAGTTTTTCGGCAAGAAAGTTTTCCTAATTGCCCCCCTGCACCACCACTTCGAAAAGCTGGGCTGGCCCGAACACCAAATCGTGATGCGCTTTTGGCTAGTTGGCGGAGTGCTGGCTGGCCTGGGACTAATCCTTGGAATTGTTGGTATGGGTAACTAAGCTGAAATTCTTTTCCTAAGTTGATTAAAACGTGCCAACATCTTTTTGTAATTTTCGCGCAATTCTTTCTCGTGCTCGGCAATCAGCTTTTGCAGTTCTCGCGAGATGGAAAATCGGCGTGGCATTTTATTGGAAACCTTCTTCACGCTGTGCTAGCAGCTCTTCGGGGTTAGTGGTGACAATTTGATTCTCGGAATAAGAAGCGATCACTTGAATCGCGACGTGCTTGTTGTCAGCAAAGAAAAGCCCTTGGCCGACTCCAGAGTTGAGCAGCATATATTTTTCTCCGTCGGTCAGGTTGAAAGTTTTCTTCAGGGCATCGACTGCTTTCGGCGCTTGTTTGAGTAGGATCTGCATCGAAGCATTCGTAACCATCGGACGGCCGTAACGACTCTCAAGGAAGTCCTCGACGTCTTGGGTGATTGTAACCACCCCCAAATAATATTTGCGTGCACGCTTCACAAGCCCAAACAAAAATTTCGCAGCATCTTCGTGTTGCATCATTGTCCAAGCCTCGTCGACCACCAAAATACGTTTCTTAAGTTTCGAACGGACACGGCTCCAGATGAAGTTCAGCAAGATGAACATTGCAATCGGACGCAGCTCTTCCTCGAGGTCACGGATGCAGAAAACAATCAAGCCATCACCCAAATTAACGTTAGTTTCACGATTGAAAATGCCACCAAATGTCCCACTGGTAAATTTCTGGAGGCGCTGAGCTAATGACTCAGCACCCTGCATTGATTTCAGAACAGCGTGGAAGTCTTCCATAGTCGGCATTGGCATCTTGGATGGATCTTCGACCGACATCGTAACCCCTCGCACAGCGTAGGTGTCGATGAGGGCTTTATCAATGAGGGCAGCCTCTTCGGAAGTCATTTCGCCGAGCATCAGTTTGAGAAGTCCTGTCAGCGTAATTATATTTTCGCGCAGCAAATCACCAGGTTTCACATCATCGCCTTCGAAAGGTTGAGGTAGGTCAAAAGGATTAATACGCTGGTCTGAATTTAGACTAACGTTTAGATAAGACCCGCCAACGGTTTCAGTCAACGCCTTATATTCATTTTCTGGGTCAACGACGATAACATCAGTGCCAAGCATCACCTGGCGCAGAATTTCCAATTTTACCGCGTAGGACTTACCGGCACCCGAGGTTGCAAAGACCGTCGAGTTAGCATTCGGCAACTTGAAGCGGTCAAAAATAATCAGAGAATTATTATGGCGGTTAAGTCCATAGAGAATACCCTCGTCAGTAGCCAGCGAAGATGAAATGAACGGGAAGGTCGTCGAAAGCGGCGATGTATTCATATTGCGCTGCACCTCCAGCTCGTCAAGCGCCAACGGCAGAGTGGAATTGAAGGCGTGCTCACCTTGAATATCCGCACGCTTAGTCAGAATCAGTTTTCCGCCAAGTTGGTTTTCGATAATCTTCGTAGTGGCTTCAAGCTTCTTGAGATCCTCGGCGTAAACCGTGAAATACATTCCAAATTGAAAGAATTTTTCTTGACCGCGCTGCAGATCGGTTCGCAGCTGCTCGGCATCTTCGAGTGCAGTTTCCAGTTGTGGATCGCGGACATTGCCTTTTTCGGTAGCCATAGTTATCGAGGACTGGATTTGGGCAACTTTCTTCTTGAGCGTGCGCATGATTTCAGTCGAGGCAATTGGATAGATGAACTGAGCAATATCGACCGTGGCATCGAAATTAATAATCGGGCTCATCCAGTTGGTGTCGAGAAAGCGTGGATAGGCGTAGACGAAAAAGCTACGCGCAAAAACACCTGAAAGATTGAGATGGTCATAATGCGCCTCAAAGGAACTAGGTGAAATCAAATCGCGTACGCTAGCAAGACCTTCTTGATAAATTTTTTCGGCCCGAGCGAGCTCTGCGGAAGTACCCTGTTGGTCGGCTACAGTCGGAGCAGCCGCCGAAGTTGTGTTTGCTGGTTTCTTGTTGCGACCAAAAATTTTGTCGATAAAGCCCGAAGTTGCGACTTGGTTGTGGTTGACGAACTGTTGAGCCGCAGTATCATCCTGAACAACTTTCTGCTCATTTGGATTCTTGGCTACCGCAGCCGGATCAGGCTTGGCGGGTTTTTTTGCAAATCCAGCCAGAAGCTTGGTCACAAAGTTTGGCTGAGAAGCCTTTGTTGCTACCGATGGATTCGAATTCTGCTTGGGAGCAGCAGCACTCTTCTGAGTCGGAACCTTTGGAGGTGCTGCCGGAGTTTTCGGCGCAACTGGCTTACCTTTGGGAAACGTTTTTTGACCCGACTGTTTCTCAATCTGGGCCGAAGTAAAACCAGCTGCCGTAGCAATCTCAGCAGAATTGTCCGGCAGAGGCGCCACTTTGGGTTTAGGTCCGGAGACTGGCTGAGCTGAAGAGTTTTTTACTGGAGCAGCAGGCTCTTGTGGTAACGGTGTAAAAACTTTTTGCGACTGATTCGAAGTAGCAGTGGCAGAATTTGCCGAAGCTGCAGAACCAATAGAATTCTGCACTTTTTCCGCCTTCGGTTTGTTGTGCACAACCAGCGGGTTCGCTAATCCGGAATTATTTTGTTTTTCCGCCATTTTATGAGCTTTTGTTTTTACAATTTATCCTGCAATTTTAGCAAAAATAGGCCAAAAAAGCAAGCGTGGCAGTCCTTAAAGTGGTAAAATTTCGGGCAGTTTTATGGTTGCTGAAGTTTCAATTCGCTGGCATTCCCGAGCGGGCCAAGGTGCCATCACCGCCTCCGCTGCGCTTGCCGAAATTTTGGGCAGTAATGGTAAATTCGTCCAATCTTTCCCTGATTTCGGGGCTGAAAAACGCGGTGCTGCCGTCGTGGTTTTTAACAGGATCGCGGATAAAAAAATAGAGGACTGCTCACACCCGACCGCGATCAATGCGGCCGTGCTACTCGATCCGACACTTATCGCAAGCTGTGAGATCACCCCGGAAGAACTGCTAGGCGGATTAACCCAAAACGGTTTCTTGTTGGTTAATTCAACCCAGAAAAACCTGCAAATGGACACGGGCAAAGCTCAAGTTTTTTCAGTGCCAGCCAGTGAGATTGCAGTCGCAGAAATCGGTAAAGACATCCCGAACGTGCCAATCCTCGGAGCACTTGTAAAAATTCTGAATATCGCCAAATTAGAAAGCTTCCAGCAAGAATTAAAAAAATACCTTTCTGCCCAACTCCCGGCAGAAATTGTCGCTGGCAATTTACGAGCTTTCGAGCGCGGCTATCTGGAAGCTAAAAGAATTGAGGGAGGAAATAATGGCAAAAAAATCAGCTGTGCCAAACCACAAAACTGGCAAAATATTCCAGCTGGCGCGGCCATCGAAAAGGCTGGTAGCGCGAAACATTATTCGACCGGCAACTGGTCGCGCCAAACGGCAAAATGGGATCGTAAAACCTGCATCGATTGCAAACTCTGCTGGCCAGTCTGCCCGCACGATGCCATCAAGATCAAGAATGGCAAAATGATTGGTGTGGATAAATCAAAGTGCACGGCTTGTGCACTCTGTGTCGCCGCTTGTCCGACTAAACCAAAGAGTCTGAAAATCGCTCCAAAAAAATCATCCGACATTTGATGCAAAAAATCCTAACCGGCAACGAAGCAGCAGCTGAAGCTATGCGGCAAATCGAACCGGATGTCGTCGCAGCTTATCCGATTACGCCAAGTACGAAAATTCCGGAAAAATTTTCTGAATTTGTCGCCAATGGCAAAGTCCGTACCGAATTCGTCGCCGTCGAAAGTGAGCACTCTGCTATGTCGGCTTGTATCGGCGCAGCTGCTTCCGGTGCCCGCGCGATGACCGCGACTTCTTCTCAAGGCCTGGCCTTGATGCACGAAGTCCTGGTGAATGCTGGTGGAATGCGGTTGCCGATTGTCGTCGCCAATGTAAATCGGGCGCTTTCGGCCCCTCTCTCGATCCACGGAGACCACTCGGATAGCCTGCTGGAACGTGATTCTGGCTGGATTCAACTCTTCGCCAGTTCACCACAGGAAGTTTACGATTTAATGATCCAGAGTTTTCCGATCGCGGAAAAAACGCGACTGCCGGTGATGGTCTGTTTCGACGGATTTGAGACCAGCCATTTGTCGACGAATGTCGAAGTCCTTTCTGACACGGCAGCTCAGAAATTTGTCGGCCAGCCGAAGAAATTTCCGAATCTCTTTGACTTCGGCAAACCGGTAACCCTCGGCGGTTACACCAGCCCAGAATATTTTTTCGAAGTGAAGCGCGGACAGTTTGAAGCTTTCGAGAACTCGCGGAAAATAATTTCCGCCGTTGGCAAAAAGTTCGCAGCGAATTACACCGCTCCGATCGAAAAATTTAAGATTGCCGATGCAGAACTGGTCTTAGTCGTGATGGGCTCAGCTGCCGGAGCAGCTAAAGTCGCTGTAGAAAAATTGCGCGCTAAAGGCAAAAAAGCAGGCCTAATCCGCGTGCGCACTTTCCGGCCTTTTCCGGGGAAAGAAATCCTAGCGGCCTGCGGAAAAGCTAAAAAAATAGGGATTTTAGACCGAATGGTTCCACTCGGATCAGAAGGTGGCGTGTTGTTCAATGAACTCAACTCAATCCTATATTCCAACAACTCGAAACCAACAACCAGTAACTTCATCTACGGCATCGGCCAACGCCAGTTCAACCCTGATCACGCCGAACAGATTTTCGCAGATCTGCAGAAAAATAAATTACCAAAAATTAATTTTGTGAATTTACGCGCATGAATTTTTATTTCTACATATTCGGCGCAATCATCCTCTACGCTGCGGGAGACTTTTTAGGAAAAATTTGGTCGATCAAGGGCAGTAATGTCTGGCTAATCCTTGCAATGGTGATATACATGCTTGGTGCTTTATTCTTCGCATTTGCAATCAAAAAAAGCTCGCTATCCCTGGCTGTTGCGATTGCCCCACTGGCTATCGCAATTATTAGTTTAATGTTCGGTTATTTTTATTTTGCGGAGCGCTTAACAAACTTTCAGTATCTCGGGATCGCACTCGGTCTCGCTGCACTCACACTCTTACTTTTCCCTTTTCAAATTTTTTCTAAATGAATCTTCAAGCTGCCGCATCTCGAAAAACAAGGCTCACCGGTGGCCACCGACTCTGTCCAGGCTGCGGACTCGGAGCAATTGTGAAACAAGTCCTCGCAACGATAGATGATCCAGTCGTAGTCGTGAACGCAACTGGCTGTCTGGAAATCTGCACCTCGGCTTATCCGCAAACTGCTTGGGAAACTCCCTGGATCCACTCGCTTTTTGAAAATACTGCGGCAGTCGCTAGTGGCATCGACGCTGCGCGCAAAGCTCTAGTACGCAAAAAAAAGCTTTCCGGTAAAGCCAAGAATCTAAAAATTGTGGCTTTTGCTGGTGATGGTGGGACTTATGACATCGGGCTCCAGGCTCTCTCGGGAGCACTTGAGCGCGGACACGATTTCACCTTTATTTGCTTGGACAATGAGGGCTATATGAATACCGGCTACCAACGCTCATCAGCCTCACCGCTCGGCGCAGCGACTTCGACCTCTCCAGCCGGTAAGATTTTAGCCGGGAAACAAACTGCTCGAAAAGATATCTTGGGCATTGTCGCGGCTCATCGAATTCCCTACGCCGCCCAATCAACCGCAGCCCATCATCTTGATCTTATCGCAAAAGCAAAGAAGGCGATTGAAACTCCCGGACCAGCCTTCCTAAATATTTTCTCCCCCTGCCCAACCAACTGGAAAGCACCGACTGCACTCGGCATGGAAATCTGTAAAAAGGCTGTTGAGACAAACTTCTGGCCACTGGCCGAAATCACTAATGGTAAGTGGAAGCTGAATTTCAAACCACAATCACGCAAACCAATTGAAGAGTTTCTAGCAGGACAAAAAAGATTTCGCCATCTCTCAAAGCCAGAAAATTTAAAGCTAAAACAGCAACTTCAAAAAGAAGTCGACCAAAAATGGCAAGAGCTTTTGCAACTGACTGAAATTAGCTAAAATCCCACAACTTGAAGATCAAGTTTAATTACACATTGAACACTGCACATTTATCATTAATTTAATCCCCCAAAAATGAACGACGAAAACTCGACGAAAGATGAGCTGACCGAAGAGGACCTTACCTTAGCTGGTAAGTCTACCGCAGGTGATGATTCTGCCTCCGCTGATGAAGGCGAGGATGAAGGCGAGGATGGTAGCGCTGGCGGTGACGATCAGCAAACCCTGGTTACACGTGAAGGCCTTAAGAAGCTCAAAGACGAATTGGAAGAGCTCGAGAACGTCAGGCGGCGCGAAGTTGCTGCCCGCCTCAAGGAAGCGATTTCTTTCGGTGACCTTTCGGAAAATAGCGAGTATGAGGACGCGAAAAATGAACAGGCTCTTGTCGAAAACCGCATTGCGGAACTAAAACGGATGATTAAAACCGCAAAGATTATCACTGAGAAAAAATCGAGCGGTAAAATCGTGAAAATCGGTTCGACTGTCACAATTCAAAATCTTACCGACAAAGACGAACCTGAGACCTATACCATCGTCGGCTCGACCGAAGCTGATCCAACTTCAGCGAAAATCTCCAACGAATCACCGATCGGCATAGCTATCATGGACAAAGAGCAAGGTGAAGAAGTCATGGTGACTGCCCCTGCTGGCGAGCTGAAATACAAGATTGTGAAGGTGAGCTAAGAACTCGTTTAAAGTGTTAGCAGCTGAGGAAAGTTACCGAATTTTCAGCAAACCATGTTTTCCTTATAATCTTTAGAGCTCTTTAGAATCATTATCATCTT
>JAIPIJ010000026.1 GCA_021734705.1 Candidatus Peribacteraceae bacterium | reverse complement strand
TCAACCCGACCGAAGTTGCGAAGATTCTAGCAAAGACGCCTGAAGGTCAAAACCGGATACCTGGTTATGAATCTGGCCAGGCCATTAAGAAGGCGCTCGAAGAAGCAGTCAAAAAACAGTCCTCTCCGGAAGCAGCCAAAAAGCAAACTGTAGACGAAACCGGAGTTGAGTCTAAGGCTGCAGGGCAAAAAGTTGAGGCGGGCAAAGTTACTGGCGCGACGCAGACAAATATTAAAATCAACAACCACCGAGTTTTCAAAAAAGACGATAAATATTATTTTGCCGATGACAACAAAGACGTTGGCGAGGGGGGGACATTGGCCTTCACTGAGGCTGAACTGGGCTCTCACTTGAAAGACCTCAAGTTTGATGTCCAAGAAGCAAAAGACGCCAAGGAGGCCGACGCGCTTGGTAGGCGAATCAAGAAGGCGATTGATACATTTGGAGACAAAGCCTTTGATCAGCTCAAAGGATTGAAATTCGGTGATGATAAAGTCAAGGAAGCTCTCGTCCGACGCCTCAGGGAACAGCACCAGCTCAAAGATGAAGTTCTCAAAAAACTTGGGATTATGGAATAACCAGATGACAATTCCTGCTCGGCAAATTAAAATCTATTCCGATGTCTGCTCGGAAAGATTTTTATTCGGTTGCGCGTGATGAGGCTGCTGAACGTTTGGGTGTCTCCACCCGCACACTCGACCGCTATATCAAAAGCGGCAAGTTGCGTGTGAAGCTGTCGCCAAGCCGCCAGGTTTTGATTCATTCCCAAGATTTATCCAAGCTAAACACAAAACGCAAACCCTTCAAAAAAGCCCGCACCAGGAAAGAACAAACTGCTGAGCCAAGCGCCGAACCAATTGAAGTCGCGACTGACAATGCCGAAGAGAAAGTTTTTCGCGAACTCTATGAGGAAGCCAATCGGGAGCTGAAGACCAAACAAGAAAAACTGGAGGCCGCCAGTTTCCGCGTAGGCCAGCTCGAAGCTCAGCTCAAGAGCTCAGTACCATTGCTGGAATACAAAGAAAAAGAACAAACCCTGCTTGGAGAAAACTCAAAGCTCAAGGAAAAACTCGTGGCGACCATCTTGAAAAGTTGGATTTTTTTGGCCGTAGCCGGACTCGCGACCGCAGTCGCCGCTGCCTTGGCGTTGCTCAATTATCTCTAGCCTAAAAAGCACAAGCTGGAGCTGGAGCAAGCCTTTATTGCCTGTTACATGCTTCATGTTACATGTTATATGTTACATGCTTCATGCTTTCACTCCTCTTCAGTTTTGCGGATAACTTCGTGGAAGCGAAAGTATTCGGTGATTCTCAGTCCCGTGAATTTAGCCAGCATTACGTCGAACACGACGAAGAGTAGGATGATTTCGGGATGGGCTAACATTAGAGTCTGGAAGCTACTCCACTCGCCCACGACGACGTAGCAGGCCAAAGATACCAGCAACAATTCACCAAACATTCTGACTGCCGAGCGCGAACCCTTTTCGGATTGGATCGAGACAAACTTCTCAGCCAAGGTCGACATGATCAGCATCGGGAAGATCGATGCGGCGATCAGGTCGGCCACGCGGAAATAGGAGCCAAATGGGGCCAGCCAGGTAAGCAAAACAATTGCCGCGAAGATCGCGAGTGCAACAAAAGAAAGCACGATTGCCAGCCGTGGAGTGTAGGCCAGCCGGTAACGGCGGAGCATTTTTCTAATCAGGATTGAGGCGAACACGACGACAAAAAGCACGGCAATGCCAAGCTTCCAACCAATCGCTAGAAAAGACAGGGTCAGGACAGAAGGAGTGTAAACGCCAAAGGTGGTCACGCCAACAACCTGCTTGAGGAAGGCTACGAGAGTCGCAATAACCGGCAGCATCA
This sequence comes from Candidatus Peribacteraceae bacterium, assembly GCA_021734705.1. Lineage (GTDB taxonomy): Bacteria > Patescibacteriota > Gracilibacteria > JAHISY01 > JAHISY01 > JAHISY01. Next base: position 12,437 of record JAIPIJ010000026.1, on the reverse strand, counting down.
AAACCAGCAAGATCACCGAAGGCGGAATCCCTGAAGCGACTAAATAGCTAACAAAAAAAGATAGTGGGGCAGTTAGCTGAAAGTCTTCTAGGCCAGAATCAATCGCTCGGAATGGAATAGCCTGAACTTCAAGCGTGCCGGAAAGCGCCTCGGGAGATTCCGACAACACAATTTCGCGGAGTGCGTCTGAACGAGTCAGCAGAATTTCGCGTGGTTCCAGCGAAGCGAAACTGCCGCGAGCAATTCGTGCCAGCGAATCCAGGTTGCCGTCTGAAACTACAACCACCTCTTTATCTGAAAAATCTAAAGGTGGGTTGAGTTTCTGAGCAAAGCTTGCCAACGCATTGAGACCATCACCACCACTCGCCCATAGGATTATCAAATCAGCCGTGCGGAGAGTCTCGAATTTTTCCTGAAGCGCGGATGTAAGCGCATTTTCATCAGCAAAAAACCCAATCTGGTTCTCGACACCCCAAGCGACATCCAGAAAAGTGTTCTGTTCGCGAGCTGCCCCGACCAGGGCAGTGATTTTATCTTCATAGGCGGCCGAATCTGTGAGCAGCAAGATATTGTCCTCGAAAACCAAAAGCGGGAAGCTGGTCTCAGCAACCTCAAAGCCAGACTGCATTTTTAGTCTGATCTCATAAGTGCCGGCCTCTTCGAAAATATGTGAAACGATTTCCCCATTTTCCAAAGAGCCATCACCAAAGCTCCAAGAAAACACAGCTGGTCGCTCCGGGAAGGGGTTGCGGGAATAGGCTGCCGAAAATTCAACCGGCACGTCGACAGCAGCAGATGCATCTGCTGAAATTACAGCTTGTAGCTCTTCTGCAGCGGGCTTCAGATCATCAGCAGCCAGCACAGCAGGACAGATCAGCACAGCTGCCAAAAAAGCGAGCCAAACTTTTGAGAAAAGTTGTCGTAAGTTCATAGGGCTATTTTACAAAAGTAAGCCACTTTTTGTACTTAGGGTTTTCTCCTGCAACAGCAGCTAGGAACATCTCGCGCAGTTTTTGCGTAAACTCACCAGCTTTACCGCCATTGATTTTCTTGTCGTCTAGGGAACCGATTGGCTGAACCTCGGCAGCTGTACCGGTGAAGAAAACCTCATCGGCAGAATAGAAATCCTTCAAACGGTAATTGCCCTCGCGAGTTTTCACACCAAGATCTTTGGCTATAGCGATAACTGAAAGCCTGGTTATGCCAGCCAAGATTGAACCCAGCTTCGGGGTGTGCAGCACGCCCTTTTTTAAGAAGAAAATGTTCTCACCGGGACCCTCGGCAACAAAGCCTCTGTGGTCAAGGAAAAGCGCTTCGTCGTATTTAGCCCGCTTAATCTCAAGTGAAGCTAGGATCGAATTGACGTAGTGCCCGCAAACTTTCGCATCGCCAACAACCGAGTCAGGGTGCAGGCGGATAAACCTGGAAGTTTTCACGCGAATTGGCTTACCGCCGAGATAGCTATCCCAGGGCCAACAGGCAATCGCGAGCGAGACCGGAGCGCCGACTGGGTTGAGACCCATCTTGCCGTAATCGAAGAAAGCGAGCGGGCGGATGTAGCCCGCTGGGATTTTGTTCGCCGCGACAGTTTTGATGATCGCGTTTTCGATCTCCGTTTTGCTGAACGGAATTTTCATTTCGAGTACTTTTGCAGAATAAATCAATCTCGCGACGTGTTCGCGCAGTCGAAAAATCGCTGGCCCGTTTTTAGTTTTGTAGAAGCGAATGCCTTCAAAAACTCCCGAACCATAATGCAGCGCGTGCGATAGCACGTGGACATTGGCATTGCGCCAGTCGGTCATCCGGCCATTCAGCCAAATTTTCTTCGTCGTTTTAAACGAGGCCTTGGGAAGAGATTTCATAGCGTCATTTTAACTTTTTTGCCCCTTCCAATAAAGAATATTGTAGCCTTTTTCGAAGGCCGCAATCGCTGCCGTAATAATGTCTGGAGAATTAGCTGTAGCGACAACGTAGTTCTTGCGCGAATCTTCTAGCTTCATTTTGACCTCTGTAGTCGCATCCGTACCATCTGCATCGACAAAGACCTCAAAATCGACAAGTTGCTCGCTCAAGGGGGATTTTTGATCAAGTGCTTTACGAATTGCCGAAATCACTGCATCAACCGGACCGACCCCACGGCTTTCAGCTTTTAGCTTTTTGCCCTGAAACTCAATAACGACCTTCGCGCTCGGACGTTTTTTCTGCTGAATTTGCAATTCGTAATCTCTGACTCGCATGACTTTCTTTTCGTAAGTCAGATCGCCCAGCGCTTCTTCGACTAAGTTTTGCAGGTCGGCTTTAGCCACAATCTTGCCTTTGGTGATAAAGGTCTCAATTGCCGAACGAATTTCGGCAAGGTGGGTATTTTTGAGATCGGCCGCAAATTCTTTTTTAATCGTTGTGCGAAGCCTGGCAAGTGTGGGCAGTTTTTTGAAAAGGGTTTTTTTGCGCTCAGCAAACCCGGCCGAACGAATTGCGTAGAGTTTATATTTTAGAAAGCGGTCAACCTCACTAATATCTGGCTCGACCGCCGGCGGGGTGGGGTGTGTCGCCAGTATCGATTTCGGATCTTTCAGCCCGGCCCCTGTTGCGATCAATACAACCGTGTCGGATTTTTTTAAGATGCGTTTCGTGCGCAGTCTTTTGACCGCTGCCAAAGAGAGGGCTGCTGACGGCTCTACGAAGATCGCTTCGATCTCCCCCAACTTCTTTTGGGCAGCCGCGACATCTGAATCACTAACGGCGACTGCAGATCCACCGGAGTCACGAATCGCCGCCAGCGCTTTCAGATCATCAAGCGGCCTACCGATACCAACCGCCGAGCAAATAGTTTCCGGGTGGGCCACAAAAGGCGCCTTGCGCAAGCCGTTTTGAAAGGCTGCCACAACTGTTGAACAACCGCTTGGCTGAACGGCAATTATTTTGGGAAGTTTTTTTATAAAACCAAGTTTTTTGAATTCAACAAAACCCTTCCTGATGGCGGCTAGGTTGGTTCCGCAACCAACCGGGACAACCACGACATCGGGAACTCGCCAGCCCAGTTGTTCGACAATTTCAAAAGCAATTGTCTTTTGGCCTTCGGAGCGGAAAACGTAATCACCAGCCAGATAAAAATTATATTTGTAGGCCATTTCCTCGGCCAAGCGGCAGCAGTCAGCATAAGTACCACGAATCGAAAGTATACGCGCGCCATAACTCATAGCCTGGGCGAGTTTGCCCAGCGGCGTATTTTCGGGAATTAGGACGTAGCAGGGCAGACCAGCTATTGCCGAATAAGCCGAGACTGAGGCGGCCATATTACCGGTCGAGGCCACTACAACTGCCTTCGCTTTGAGTTCGAGAGCTTTCGAAATTTCAACCAGGCTGCCACGGTCTTTGAAAACTCCAGTCGGATTCATGCCCTCGTGCTTAATAAATAAGTTGGGCTGCTTGAGCTCGCGGGAAATTTTTTCGATCTTAATCAAAGGGGTTCCCCCTTCGTCCAATGAGACTATTCGCGCGCTTTTATCGAGCGGAAAAAAAGGCAGGTATTTTTGGGCTGAAATTGGCGCTGTCTTTTTGAACTCTTTATCAATGCGCTTTTTGAAAGCTGCTGGGTCAAACTCAACATTCAAAGCCTCACCGCAGGCCGGACAAACCGAAACCGAGTCTTTTTCGGGAACGATGGAGCCACAACTGACACAGCGTAATTTGTAAAATTCTTTTTTCAAATTCCAAAGAGATAACGTAACCATTTTTGGGACGGCGAAAGCAGCTCAACGCTCTTTTCAGTTTTAACTTTATTGGCAAAAAAATCATCTATTGCTTGTTCTTCGTTAGTTAGAATGATGACTTCTTCGCCCACCAGTTTTTGGCCAAGCAATTCTTTGGCCACCTTCTCGCGATAACGCGCTGATTCGGAGTAGGCCAGCTCGTTAGGCTTCTCGGCCAGTTCAGCTTTCTGCTGTTCAATTGATTCCGAAGATGTATCGATATAACTGCCGACCTGAAACAAGTCGCGGTAGGTTGATCGCGCTAAAGCAAAGAGCATCAAGACAATCACAGCAAAGCTTACGCCGAGAACAATCTTGAAATATAGCGGCTGCGAATTCTTAGAGTTATTCAAATCCCGATAATTCTAACAAAGAACAAACTATTGGCAGTGGTCCGACTCCTTACACCTTCAATGGCATAATCAAGTGTAAGTAATCCTTAGACTTGGCTTCACGCAGCACCGCCGGAACCATCTTTTCACCCAGCTCAAGCTCGAGATCTTTCGATCCAATGGAAGACAGAGCCTCCAAGAGATAGTTGGCGTTCAGCGCAACCGCGTTCGCCGCTCCAGCAATTGTCGCTGCGACCTCGGCTTCTTCCTCGCCGATCTGGGTTGCATCTGAAAGAATTCTAAGCTTTTTGTCTGCCGAGACTTCAATCTTGACCGAATGTGAATCGTGGGCAAAAAGGTTAACTCGCTTGACCGCCGTCGTTAGCTCTTCGGTTTTCACTGAAACAGTCGTCGAATGCTTTTTCGGAATGATTTGTTCGTAATCTGGATAGCTACCCTCAATCAAGCGACTCGCAAGTTCAACATTCTTATAAAGAAACAAGACCTGGTTGGCAGAGAGATCAAGCGTCACAGCGTCTTTGCCCTTTTCGAGAATTCGCGCGAGTTCGTTGACTGTACGAGTTGGGATAATGACCGAGACCTCTTTTTCAGGCGGTGTCGCCGGTTTGAGAATCTTCTCGGACAAGCGGTAAGAGTCTGTAGCAGCTAGGCGGATTTCCTTCTTGGTGGCACGCAAATGCACACCAGCCAAGACTGGGCGCACCATGTCACGTGCTGCCGCGAAGGCAACTTGGTTAATCGCATCTAGTAAGTCTCCCGCCGAGAGCGTTAAGGAAGTCTCCTTCTTGACTTGCGGGATCAGCGGAAACTCATCAGCTGAAATGCCCTTGATGCGGGTTTTGGATTTGGCCGCAGAAATTTGCAAGTCTAAGCCTTCGGCGTTTTTGAGCTCGACCTTCCCGGCACTCAGCAAGCCAACGTAATTGGTAAACAAGCGCGCCGGGATTGTGAGTGCGCCTTCGTTTTTAATTTCGGCCTTGATCGAAGTCGTGATGGCAATTTCTAGATTGGTCGCAGCAAAAGTCAGTTTTTTGTTCTCAGCCTTAAGCAAAATATTGTTGAGAACCGGCAGAGTTGAGTTCAAATTCACGGCTTTGGATACGGTCGTCAAGGCAGAGAGGAGGTCTTTCTGTTCACAAGAGAGCAGCATTTGAGTAGTTTTTTAATTCACTTTAATTTTAGAGCTTTTGCGAGGTTGCGACAACTTGTTTAAAATCCTCGTATGACTAAAAAATTGTTCGCAATTTTGCTTGCCGCTGCCATTTTGGCCGGCTGCCAAACGATTGATGCAGCCATCGAAGACGCCCGAGTTTTGAAAGCTAGCGTTGTCGAAAAAGTCACAGAAATCCGGTCCGGAATCGAAAACGTGGTTGGCGAAGCGAAGAACGCCTACGAGATTCTGATTGAAAAAAAAGCCGAACTTGAAGAAATGGTCGCCCAAATCAACGAGGCTGTTGACTCCGTCAATAAGTTGCTGGGCAAGGACGAAGTGGAGGAGGCCGAGGAGCAAGATTTACGGGCGACCATTGCCGAGCTCCAAGCGGCTCTAGTCGCCGCAGAGTCCACGCTAGATGAAGTCGAAACCGCTGAAGAAAATCTTAATGCTGCAGCCAGTGAAGAGACAGCTGCCACGACTGACGACGAGGCTGTCGTAGAATCTGAAAGCTAAACTTTAATTAAAGATGACCAAGCTCAAGGGCAGTTTTGTCGCCCTCATTACGCCGTTTACAAAAAAATCGCTTGAGATTGACGAGGTCAAACTGCGCGAGCTGATTAACTTTCAGATTGAATCTGGCACTGACGGTATTGTCGCCGTCGGCACGACCGGCGAATCGGCTACCCTGTCTAAAACTGAGCATCGTCGCGTACTTGAAATCACGATTGATGAGGTCAAGGGCCGGATCCCGGTGATTGCCGGAACGGGCTCAAATGCGACTAGGGAGGCGGTCAGCCTGACTGAATTTGCAAAGGAAAAAGGAGCTGACTTCGGATTGTCTATTTCGCCCTACTACAATAAGCCGACCCAAGACGGCATCGTCGCACACTATTCGAAAATTGCGGAGGTCGGCTTGCCGACGATCCTTTATAACGTCCCAGGGCGGACAAGCCGGAATGTTGAAGCGGCCACCACTTTGGAGCTAGCGAAAAACCCAAGCTTGGTGGGCATCAAAGAGGCCAGCGGAGACCTCAAACAAATTGAGGAGATTTGCCAGAAAAAACCGGCTGATTTTGCGGTAATCTCGGGCGAAGATGCTCAGACTTTGGAAATCATCAAGCTGGGTGGAGCAGGAGCGATCGGCGTAATCCAAAACGAGGTGCCCGGCGAAATGAAAAAAATGATTGATTTAGCCCTTGCTAGCAATTTCGAAGCAGCTGAGAAAATCAATACTAAGTTTGCCAACCTGATGGATCTGAATTTTGTCGACAATAATCCAATTGATGTGAAATGGATACTCAGCGAGATGGGTAAAATCGAATACGCAGTCCGTCTGCCGTTGACTGAACCAAGCGCCGAAAACAAAGCCAAAATTCAAGAAGAGCTGAAAAAAATAGGGTTGGTTTAATCTGAAGGGGCGGTTAAACTTCCGAAGCTTTTTAATTTTTTGAGATGCAATTTTTCCGAAAACTTCTAATTGGATTTTTGGCTTTCGCCGTTCTCGCGGGACCCAGCTTGGCCTGGTTTGACGACATTACCGACGAGCTCACTCCGGAGACTATTGAATTCCTGAGAAACAATGGTGTGGGCGAGGCAAGCCAAAACTTTTATCCGAATCGCCCTGTTTCTTTAGCCGAATTCTTGGTGATGGGCCTTACGCTCGCAGATGTAGCTGGCCTGCAAGCCAACGCGACAACTAGATTTGAAGACGTCCCGGCTGATAGCTGGTTTGCTGGAGCTGTGGCCAAGGCTGACGACTTAGGCCTATTGGCTGATTTTCGCGGAGATAGGCTCTTGCCTAATCGGCCACTTAACCGCGGCGAGATCGTTTCGCTGGGTTTGAAAATTTTCGGCATCGGAGTGCCGACAGCGGTGTCGACTGAAGATTTCGGCTTTCGGGATGTCGGCAAAAATCACCGCCTAGCCCGCTTCATTTTCAGGGCTGTCAAAATGGGCGTGATCGACCCAATTACGGATACGGAATTTGGTGTTACACGACGGGTAGACCGAGCCGAAGCCGCAACGCTTTTTTATAACCTCGCCAGCTTCGAGGAAGGACCGACCATCGTAATTCAAAACGGCGTAACCCGTATACCGAATTTTCCACTCTTCGAAACCGTCTGGAACGAAGCCCAAAATAAGTTCTTGTTTCAGGACAGAGTCGACAACACCCAGATGATTTACTCCGCCATCCAGGGAATGATCAAGTCTTTGGACGATCCTTACTCGGAGTTTTATACACCCGAGCAAACTCAACAGCAGGTTGGAGATCTCTCTGGTGAGGTCGAGGGTATCGGAGTGTATATCGAAGCTGATCCGGAAGAGCGCGGTGTGTTGGTGGTCGCGCCAATTTATAATTCCCCGGCTGAGCGCGCAGGCCTACGCGCTGGTGACATCATCACTGCTGTCGACGGTGAAAGTCTCGAGGGCTTGCCACTCCTAGAAGCAGCCAACTTGACTCGTGGTCTAGCCGGAACTACAGCGAGATATACTATTTGGCGAGATGACCACGAATTCACAGTCGAAATAATTCGCGAAAAAATCAAGCTGGACCTAGTTTCAGTTGAGTTCAAAAACGGAATAGCGATCGTCGATATAAATCAGTTTACTTCCGCACTCCCAGAAGACTTCGCCAAGGTGGTCGAAAAAATCAAAGCTCAGCGACCCCACGGAATTATCTTGGACCTGCGCAACAATGGTGGAGGGCTGGTAAATTCAGCGGTTGACCTGCTCGGTTATTTCCTGCCAAAGGGGGCGATTGTCGCCTCCCAAGAAGCTCGTGAGGGTTACGAAAGCCTTAATTTAGATTACCGCACCGAACGCGAACCAATCTTCAACGGCCTGCGCACGTTAGTACTAGTAAACCGCGGAACAGCTAGCGCAAGTGAGATCGTCGCAGCAGCCTTACAAGACCACGGTCTTGCTAGCGTAATCGGCGAACAAACTTTCGGTAAAGGCACTGTTCAAGAAATTAATTTCTTCGGAGATGGAACCGCCTTGAAGCTAACTATCGCCCACTGGCTTTCTCCGCGCAAACAACCCATTGACGGCCAGGGTGTTGCTCCGGATTTCGCTTCAGTCGACGACCCCGAAACGCCTATCGACGAGGCCGTTGATTACGCGCTTGAGATGTTTTGATCTCTAGCGAAAAATCAAAGTAGCAATGATTCGACCTGCTGAATTTTGAACAAGCCCAATAGCAATTCGCGTTTTTTCGTTATCGATAAAAATCTCTTCATTTAGGCCTTCGACAATTTGAGCAAGTCGTCCAGCTGAAACGATGAAGCTGGAGAAGCCGCCAGTATACCCAGTCGCACGAACAGAATTCTCTAGTGAGTTGTCAGCAGACACAAAGCCTGTGAAGTTTTCTATAGCCATTTTTTCACTCCAGCCTTGAGCTACTGATTCGAGCTGGCCATCTACTTCGAATTCGGCTCCTAGACTAGCGCGCCGTTCGTTAATCAAATCAAGCAGTTGGGTCCGAAACCCTGTTAGGTTTTCCGGTGTTAGCGGGTCGGCCGAAAATTCCTGAACAAAAATAAGATTGTCTTCTGAGTCTTTGGCAATGCCAAGGCCAACCCGTGTCCATTCGGGCTCGACAATATTTTGGCGGTGGGCCGCTGAGCGTAGCAAACCTTCGTGGGCATATTCTGTCGCCGAATCGCGAGCTAGGTTTTCGCCAACAGGAAGAGGCAGGCCAAAGGCTATACGTCGCGCGTCCGGATCACGGCCGGCCGGATCAATATGGCCGAAGAAATTTTGGCTAGCCATCGTATCTGCATAACTCTGGGCAAAAACAGACAGCTCCTCGTCTAGAGCAACTCTCGACAGCTGATTCTGCGCTCGGAAGTCATTGATCAGCTTCAGCCAAATCGCCCTTTCACGATTCATGGAAATATTACTGTTGTCGATTGGCTCTCGCAGATCATCGAAATCAGGCAGCAAGGGAAACTCTGACGGCAAATAAATCGGATGGTTGAGCGCTGCGATTCCGTCTGTTGAATTAATTTCTAAAATGTAAGTCCCTATCTCGGACAACTGCAGATTTAATACAAAGGGTGTGCCAGCCGAAATTTCTGCGGTGTTGTCAAAAATCGAGACTGTCTCCACCTTGCCGCGTGGATTTATCAGATAAGCTTCATTCTCGAGATCAACTTTGGCAGTGGCTGACAGGGAAACATCCCCGGTGCGATAAACTGGTAGGTTGGCAATCTCAATCTTTGATTCCTCTAGTTTGGAAAAGTAATGCTGACCAAGATTGAGTGTCAAAATCGAACTGCCGAACCAGTTCGTCCTAGGCTCATAACTGAACCCGTTTTCTGACTTGGCGCCAAAAACCTGCAGGGTTGCCGAACCTACTGAGAAATTCACAAATTCGGCCGGATCTAAGCTAATGCTGCTTTGTCCGCCTGAAACCAATTTTTCAACTCGGTTTTCACCCTGTCTGATCACAATTCGGAAAATATTGTTTGCCGAGTCGGTCCAAGTAATTGTCGGCTCGTTTTCAGCAACCAAGCTTTGAATGCCGCCTGGCGGCAATCCTGTTGTGCTGACTACAGCCGGAGCACATTCACGCGGCAAAACTTCGACCACCGCTGCCGTGTTTGAATTTACTGTCGAAGGAATAAGGGAAAAGTTGTAGCTGCCCGGAGCACCAACCGAGACCGCGATCTCAAAACTAGCGTTGTCTGAATTACTCAAAAAATGTTCTTGGTTCTTGTCGTCTCGGCTTTCCAAAACCGCTGATACACTCTCGACCGGTTCGGTTAGGCTGCCGCCAACTGCAAAAATCTCATTTTCGTAAAAAACACGCGGCAGTTCTCGATCCAAAACAATTCCCCGAAAGTAACCTGTCGGAATAGCGTGAATGTTTTCCAGCATGCGCGGACAGACAGTTTCGATGCGCGTACGAAAACGGTAAACAATTTCAGCCAGCTGGCTGCGAGTGAGTGGCTTTGCCGGAAAAACCTGATTGTCTAAGTCTGGATCCACTAAGCCAAAGGTTTTTGCGTAAAACAAAAACGGGTTGTACCAAGCATTTTTTTCAGAGTCTGTAAAAAGTTGTCGGCTGGTTTCATAATTCCCGAGCGGAACAGCATTGGTGTTGAGCAGAATTTTGAGCGCCTCGACCAAGTTGACTGTCTGATCTGGACGAAAAGTGCCATCGAGATAGCCGTCGACGATACCAGCACTCTTGGCAGAAAAAACAAACGGTGCGAACCATGCACCGGCAGGAACATCCGGGAAAACGTCAGCTGAAGGGTTTTGGATTTCAACTCCGCTGGCAAGCAAGAGAATCTTGAGGGCCTCGGCTCGATTTACCGGGTCTTCGGGACGAAAAGTCCCATCGGGATAGCCATTAATCACTTCTTCTTTAGTGAGATAATCGATCGCTGCAGCATTCGGGTGGTCAGGCGAGACATCGGCGAAACTAGCCGCCTGTACCGAAACAACGGCCGCTAAAAAAACAAGTGCGCTAAAAATTATTTTTCGGGAAGTGTGAACGTTCTTCACGGTAAAATTTTCTCAAATTACAGCGGCGCGGTAAAATTTTCTCAACTTAACCCTCCTCACCATGCTAAAACCTGTTTCCTTCGGTTTGGCTCTGGGAATTTTATGGGGCGCCGTTTTGGCGATCTGCATCATCCTCACCAAACTCATCGGCTATCCAGGAATGGCTTTCTATGGTCCGCTCCAGGCAATCTACTTCGGCATAGAGATTTCTTGGCTCGGGGCACTCTTCGGAGCAATCTGTGGTTTCGTCGACGGATTTTTCGGCGGGCTAATTTTCGCCTGGCTCTACAACCTAATCGCCGGTAAATAGTTATTTACGTGAAAAAATCCACGGCGGCAGAAGCAGGGCCAATAAGAACAGCCAGCCGTTATGCAACACAATCGCCAAAATCGTAAAGGCAAAAAATGCGAGAGAGGCGAGCAGGCAGCTACGTTTTAGTTTGCCGAGAGCAAGTGAAAAAATTTTAAAATTTGGTGGTGGCGTGTGATGTGAGGAAGACCTTTTTGCCGGCGTCTCGCCAACAACCTCACCTTCGAGAATTTCGTCTTCTGGGTTCATTTCTCAGCAATTGCAATTAAATTACGTCCGCGCAGAAAGTTCGACCTGTCACCATGGCGGGCGTAGAAAATTTTAACGTTTTTGAAGCCTGCCGTCGTGAGCAGTTTACGCAGTTCAGATTTTGTGAAGGCGTGCACCTCACGAAAACTTGCTCGGCCAAAGGGAATCTTCAGGTCTCGGGAAAAGTTTTGAGCTAGAAAAAGTTTCCAAAAGCGCGGCTGCCACAGATTCCAAACTGTTAGAAAAATCTTTCCTCCCGGCTGCAGACTGGCAAACATGTTTGCGAGAGCCTTCTTTTGTTCTTCAGGGCTCAAGAAGTGGTGCAACACGGCCACACAAAAAACTGCGTCGAAAGAGTTCTCCTGAATAAAATTCAGTAAATCCTTAACCGCAAAATTTCGCTGGGGGAAATTCTTCCTAGCCAGTTCGATTAACTTTGCAGAGAGATCAACACCAAAGTATTCCCCGGTAAAATTATTTCCTTCGAGCCAAAAATTAAGCCGGCCGTTGCCACAGCCAGCATCTAAAATTTTTTTGGCCGCCAAAAGTTCCCGGCCAAACTCAAATTCACCCCAGGCGGCTCGTCGTGTCGCATCCCACTTTTTAGCGTTAAAATCGTAAAAATCTTGCATGAATCCTGACGAAGTCATTTTAGAAGCGATTCGCCAAAAAGTCGCGGGCGAAAAAGGTTTACGCGAACTGAAAGTTCGAGCAGCGGGACGCTCCGGCAGTTTGGTAAAAAACTCGGCCTTGGTCGAAGCTTATTCAAGGCTTTTGAAGTTAAAGAAAATTAAGACAAACCCTGTCTTAGAAAAAATTCTAAAGAAGGCTCGGGTTCGCACCTTGTCGGGGGTTACACCAGTCGCGGTACTGACCGCTCCGCTCGGCTGCCCCGGACAGTGCATCTTTTGCCCGACCGAAGCGCGGATGCCCAAAAGCTATCTGTCGAACGAACCGGCAGTGATGCGCGCTGTGCGGGCAAAGTTTGATCCACTTCAACAGGTTAAAGATCGGCTAAAAGCGCTGGAGGCCTGCGGCCACCCTACGGAAAAAATTGAGCTGATCATAATGGGCGGAACTTTTTCGGCTCATCCTAGAGCCTA
>JAIPIJ010000025.1 GCA_021734705.1 Candidatus Peribacteraceae bacterium | reverse complement strand
CCCTAAAGATGAAACTCCAAAAATCTCTCGCCAGCAGGCTCATTGAGTCCAGCGGGATTCTTTTCGCTGCACTACTCCTCTTTGCCGCGATTGCCTACGCCCTCACAACCTGGGGACCAGGGAATCCTCCCGAAGCCGCCCCCGGTGATGGTAACGTGGCAGCCGACTTCCTGATCGAAACTTACGCTGGTACACCCCCAGACCTCGAAACTGGCCGCATCTGGATTGATACAACCGTTGAATAACCTAAACCATGCTTAACGCGAGCAAAAAAATCCTTCTCGCCCTAGCTTGTCTCGCAGTTTTTATCTATGCCGATCCCGCTTTAGCTTGGTCTGATCTTGGTGGTGGTGATCACGGTGGTGCCGATTGGTCACCTGCCAACGGTACTAGCATATCCGGTGAACACACCAACATCGGAACCTTCACCGTCTCTGGCACAGCCTACGTCAACAACAACGTCACTATTGATGCCGAGAATATCAACATCATCGGTACGCTCAATGCCGCTGGTAGGGGTTATCTCGGCGGTTATGGAGGATCTGGAGGGTCGGCTGAGGGCAGTGGCGGTTCTGGATCAAATGGACAGGGAACCTATCGTGGTTCCGGCGGTGGCGGTGGCGGTGGCACCTCATCTCGTTATGGTAACGGGGCCTCGGGCGGTTCTGGATCAAATGGCGGCTATCGCGCTTATGGTGCAAATGGTGATAGTTCGACGGATGAGTCTGTCTATGTAGGTTCCGGTGGCGGTGGTGGTGGAGGAGGAGGATCTGGTGCACGCAGTGGTTGTAATATGGGCTATCCAGCCGGATCTGGCGGCGGCGGTGGAGCGGGTGCACGTGGCGGAGGTTATGTGAAGCTAATTGCTTCCGGCGAATTGAGTGTTTCGGGGTCTGTCGCTACAGCTGGCAATAGTAATGCTGGTAACGGTGGTAGTGCCAGCACCTTAGCTTGTGGCAGTCTCTGCCGTGACTGTAACCATCCTGGCGGTTCCGGTGGCAATCCTTACGCTTCGGGGTCACGCTCTGGTGGAGCACCCGTCTATGCTGATTACCCTTGGGCTTGGCGAAATGGAAGTTATGGTTGTGCTAACACCCTCAAGAGCGGTAGTGAATGGGTTGCTGGTCGGAGCTGTACTTCAGGTGGTTACGGCGGTTCGGGTGGTACGGGCGCTGGCGGAGGAGTCCTACTCAAGGGTTCGACAGTCTCAGTCTCTGGCACGATTGACGCCCGTGGTGGTAGTGGGACCACTAATGGCGGCACACTCAAAGTTTTCTCTTGTACGCTTAATTACACCGGAAGCAAAAGCTTACTAGGCCGTTACTTTGAATCCCAAAGAACCGACTGTTACTTCGACATCGGCCTCAGAGTTTACGACGGTGCTTCCATTGTAAAAATTGCTGCTGAACCCAGTGTTACCAATTCTGCCCTCCATATTCACAAGAACGGCACGACCTACGCTCTAGCCTTGGTCGCGACGAGTGATCCAGCTGCTTCCAAGATCCACGTCCAAACGGAAAGTGGCATCAAAGCGTTGCGTGAATTGTAAAATATTTTTATAAAAAGTCAAGGTAATTTAGTAATCCATTTTACTTTCTAGTAAGCTTTGACTAAAATCCGTCGGCTGATTTTCAGGTTGTGAGTGTGTCGTGAGTGAAAAATTACTATTTTTCCTCACTTTTATCTCATGGCTACCACCAAAAAAGCTCCTAAGAAGGAAGCTAAAAAGGCTGCTCCAAGGAAGAAAAAACTGACTTTGGAGTCAACCGTGAAGACTAAGCCTTACCGCATTCCGGCGGTTTTGCCGAATGCGCAGACAGCTCGTCCCAAGAATCCGCGGAAATTTCTTGATCCCAAGAAAGTCAACGTTCCGCTACCGAATCTGGTTGAGACGCAGCTAAAGAGTTATAACTGGTTTCTCGAAGACGGCTTAGCAGAGCTTTTTGATGAAATTTCACCGATCCAGGATTCTTCTGGAAAAAAATTAGAACTACACATCCTCAAGCACTCGATCGAAGCGCCGAAGCTTTCTCCGGCCGAAGCTAAGGAAAAGAGCGGTACTTACGAGGGCACACTCAAGATTCAAGTTCGCTTAGTTAATAAAGTTACCGGAGAAATCAAAGAGCAAGAAGTCTTCTTTGGCGGGATTCCGCTGATGACCGAGAAAGCGACTTTCATTGTTAATGGCATCGAACGTGTTGTTGTTTCTCAGCTGGTGCGTTCACCAGGTGTGTTTTTCTCTCCAAACCCGGCAGTTCCGTATTTTCACGCAGCTAAGATCATCCCGAAGCGAGGTGCCTGGTTGGAGCTCGAAACTGACAAGCGCGGCATTATCTCGGTCAAAATTGACCGCAAGCGCAAGATCCCCGTAACTGCCTTGATCCGTGCATTCACCGAATGGGATGACGAGCGTATTTTGAAAGAATTTGCCGACGTCGATTCAGCCGAAGGCAAGCTGCCTTTTATCGCAACGACTCTTGAGAAAGATCCAGCCGAGACTGTCGACGAGGCAGCCCAATTAATTTATCAAAAAATTCGTCCTGGTGATCTCGCTACGCCGAGTAATGCCAAGGCTCTGATTGACCAGCTTTTCTTCGATTACCGACGTTATGATATGGGTCCGGTCGGCCGTTACAAGCTCAACAAACGCTTTGGCCTAAAAACTCCAGCCGACAAAGAGCACCGGGTTTTTCAGGTCGACGATTTGATTTTGATCATCAAGCACTTAATAAAACTGAACAACAATATTGGAATTTCTGACGATATTGACCATCTTTCTAACAGGAGAATTCGGGCCGTTGGTGAACTAGTTCAGAATAAATTCCGAGTTGGCCTCTTGCGTGTTGACCGTATCGTCCGTGACCGTATGACCGTCATGGACTTGGAAAGTGCCGCGCCACAGCAACTCATTAATGCTCGGCCGATTACAGCTTCGCTGCGGGAATTTTTTGCTAGCTCTCAGCTATCACAATTCATGGATCAAACTAATCCATTGGCCGAGCTGGCTCACAAGCGCCGCCTTTCGGCGATGGGCCCTGGTGGTCTTTCGCGTGAGCGTGCCGGATTTGATGTTCGTGACGTGCACACTTCGCACTACGGGCGTATTTGTCCGGTGGCCACTCCAGAAGGTCCGAACATCGGTTTGGTCGTTCATTTAGCTGCTTACGCCAGAATCAATGAATTTGGATTCATCGAGACACCTTATTACAAAGTCTCTCAGGATGCGTCGCTCAAAGTCGAGGAATTGACCCAAAGGCGTGCCAAAACGGACATCAAAGATGGCAATCGCATCCTAACCAAAGAAGGCGAGCCGATTACAAAAGAAGCCGCCAAGAGACTGATTGCTTTAGCTAAGGAGGAAAAAACTGATCGCGCGCCTGTCCGGGCCTACATCACAAAGGAGTTTGAGTATTACGATGCTGATGAGGAGGAAAAGTTGAAAGTCGCTCAGGCGAACTCCCTGCTTGATGAAAACAGTAATTTCCTTAAGACTCGTATTTCCGCTCGTGAGGGCAGTGAACCTTTATTGGCGCACGTGAACGATCTCACGCATATCGATGTCGTTCCACAGCAGATTTTCTCAATTACAACTGCACTGATTCCATTCCTAGAGCACGATGACAACACGCGTGCTTCGATGGGTAGCAATATGCAACGCCAAGCAGTTAACCTGCTCAAGCCAAAGGCCCCGCTAGTCGGTACTGGCACAGAAGCTATCGTCGCACAAAATTCCGATCAGGTCATAATCGCTGAGGATGATGGGGAAGTAACCAGTGTGGATGCTGCTCAGGTTACTGTGGTTTATAAAACTGGTAAGAAAAAAATCTACGAGATTACCAACTATAGGCGCTCGAACCAGGGCACTTGTATTACTCAGCGCCCAGTAGTGGACCTCGGCCAGAAACTGAAAAGAGGAGATGTCCTAGTTGAAGGCGCGGCCGTCGATGAAGGTGAACTTTCGCTAGGCCAGAATCTACTGGTAGCCTATATGTCTTGGGGTGGTTACAACTTTGAGGATGCGGTCATTATTTCTGAGCGGGTTGCTCGAATGGGTAAGTACGATTCGGTGCATATCGAAGATTACGTCCTAGGTGTCCGAGAGACTAAGTTGGGCATGGAAGAAGTTACCCGCGACATTCCTAATGTTTCTGAGGAAAGGCTCAAAAATCTCGATGAAGATGGAATTATCCAAGTCGGCTCCTATGTTTCCGAAGGCGATATTCTCGTCGGTAAAATCACGCCAAAGGGAGAGACAGAATTAACTGCCGAAGAAAGGCTCTTGCGAGCAATTTTTGGTGAAAAGGCTCGGGATATGAAAGATACCTCGCTGCGGATGCCGGGCGGCACTGGCGGTAAGGTCATTGATGTTAAGGTTTTTACGCGTGATGATGGAGTTGAGCTCCCGATCGGGGTCGTGCGCCAGATTCACGTCCATGTCGCCCAGCGCCGGCAACTCCAGGTTGGTGACAAGATGGCAGGTCGCCACGGTAATAAAGGTGTAGTTTCGATCGTAGTGCCAGAAGAAAACATGCCTTTTCTGCCGGACGGTACCCCAATTGATATCATTCTGAATCCGCTCGGTGTCACGAGCCGTATGAACATCGGCCAGATTCTCGAGACTCATCTTGGTTGGGCGGCTTCGAAGCTAGGGGTTAAATTTGCCACACCGGTACTCGACGGTATTTCCACAAAAAAAATTACTGAGCTGATGCAAGAAGCGGAGTTGCCAGAGGATGGCAAAGTCCAGCTCTATGACGGCCAAACTGGAGAGCCATTCAACCGCAAGACAACGGTTGGTATGACCTACATGCTAAAGCTGAACCATCTTGCCGAGGACAAAATCCACGCTCGTTCGGTCGGACCGTACTCACTGGTTACCCAGCAGCCATTAGGTGGCAAGGCTCAACACGGTGGCCAGCGTTTCGGAGAAATGGAGGTGTGGGCACTCGAGGCTTATGGTGCTGCAAACGTTTTGCAGGAAATTCTCACCGTAAAATCGGATGATGTTTTTGGCCGCTCGAAAGCTTACGAGGCTATCGTCAAGGGTGAGGAAATTCGCCGTCCGCGTACACCAGAATCCTTCAACGTTCTCGTGAAGGAGCTACAGGCCCTCTGTCTCAATGTTGAGCTACTGGACCTCAATCCGGTTAACGAGCTAGAGGACGATGAAATGCTCACCACAGAAGAAGAGGAAGGCCTTTCGGTTTCGGTTGATAAACCAGGAGAAGCTATTCCGGAAGAGGATAAAATCTCTGAACTAGAGAAATTTAGTGAGGAAACCAAAGATGAAGAAGCATCGCTTGATGCGGTCGGGGAATCTGCTATCCGTGAGATGAAGGAAGGCCTCGACGAACTTGAGGAAGGTAACGCTTAATTTTTAAATACTAATTTTTTTCAAATGCCAAACGACGCTACTCTCGACCGGGACAAATTACAGGCCTTCGATGCGATTTCTGTGTCGGTTGCCTCACCGGAACAAATTCACGCGTGGAGTTATGGTGAGGTTACGAAGCCAGAGACAATCAATTACCGCACCCAAAAGCCCGAACGTGATGGGCTTTTCTGCGAAAAGATTTTTGGGCCGTCAAAGAACTGGGAATGTTACTGTGGTAAGTACAAGCGCGTGCGTTATCGTGGTGTAGTTTGTGAAAAGTGTGGTGTTGAAGTTACTCGTTCGGTAGTTCGCCGTGAGCGCATGGGCCACATCAAGCTGGCTGTGCCGGTTACACACATTTGGTATCTGCGCTCGACTCCAAGTCGTATTGGACTCCTGCTTGATTTGCCGGTGAAGACTCTTGAGCAGGTTGTTTATTTTGCCGCTTATATTGTGAAATCTGTGGACGAGGAAGCCCGCAAAAAGGCGCTTGCCGAGCTAGAAGAAGAATTTAAAAATCAGCAAAAAACAGCGAAGGATGAATTTAAAAACAAAATGAACGAGCTTAAACTCCGCCATAAAAACGAAAAGGTCGAGAAGGATACCGCAGCCAAAGAAATCACGGCTCTCGAAGACGAGGCTGCCAGCGCGATTGAGGAAATTAGCGAGCAGTACCATGTATCCAAAGAGCAACTTCAAAATCTAGAAATCGGCAAAGTCATCTCAGAGTTGAGCTACCGTGATCTTTCGATGAAGTTTGGCCATGTTTTCGTAGCTGGTATTGGCGCGGAAGCGATTCGCGAGATTATATCTGAGTTGGATCTAGTTGAGTTTATCAAAGCCCGCAAAGAAGACCTCAAGAAGGCTACCGGGCAGAAATATAAAAAGACCGTTAAGAGGTTGAAACTAGCAACTGCATTGAAACAGGCCGGCATTAAGCCGGAATGGATGATTCTGACTGTTTTACCAGTTATTCCGCCAGATTTGCGGCCGATGGTTCATCTTGATGGTGGTCGTTTTGCGGCCTCGGATTTGAACGATCTGTACCGCCGGGTCATTAACCGCAATAACCGCCTGAAGCGTTTGATTGAGATTGGGGCTCCGGAAGTCATCCAGCGCAATGAGAAACGAATGCTGCAGGAGGCCGTCGACACTATGTTGCATAATTCTGCCCGTAGTGCAAAGGCCGTTTTCTCTGTTGGTGATAAACGCAAGCTGCGTTCTTTGTCTGATATGCTGAAAGGCAAGCAAGGCCGCTTTCGCCAGAACTTGCTTGGTAAACGTACTGACTATTCCGGACGTTCAGTTATCGTCGTTGGTCCGAAACTGCATCTTACTGAGTGCGGTATTCCGAAAGAAATGGCGCTCAAGCTCTTCAAACCTTTTGTCATCGGTGCATTGATCAAAAGAGATTTGGCCTACAACGTTAAATCAGCTGAAAAACTGATTGAACAAAATCGCCGTGAAGTTTGGGACTCGCTAGAGGAGGTTATTGAGGGCAAGAAAGTCCTGCTCAATCGTGCTCCGACTTTGCACCGCCTTGGTATCCAGGCTTTCCAGCCAGTGTTGATTGAAGGTAAGGCAATCCAAATCCATCCACTGGTCTGTCCGGCTTTCAATGCAGACTTTGACGGAGACCAAATGGCAGTCCACTTGCCGCTTTCGACGGCTGCCCAAGCTGAGGCTGATAGCTTGATTGCAGCTACCCAAAACATGCTGAAGCCTTCGACCGGAGAGCCGACCACGGCGCCTACCCAGGATATGGTGTTGGGCTGTTATTACCTGACGCTGGCTCGTGATGATTTACCTGGCGAGGGTATGGTTTTTGCCGATATTTCTGAAGCGGTTAACGCTTATCGAATGGGCATTGTTCATTTGCATGCGAAGATCAAAGGCCGCATGGCCTCCGGAGAGGAAATTCACGAAACCACTGTTGGCCGGATGATTTTCAATTCTTTTGTGCCGCGCGAAATTGGATTCCGCAACGAGGTAATGAATAAAAAAGCCCTCAAAAAAGTTATCGGCGACGCTGTCCAAAATGTCGGCCAGGATCGTGCGGTTCGTCTTTCAGATGACCTCAAGCGCATTGGCTTCAAGTTCGCGACTAAGTCGGGACTTTCAATTTCGATGCACGACGTCATACTGCCAGAATCGAAAAACGAGATTGTGGATGCTTCTGATGAGGTGGTTAAGCAAATCAATAACCAGTATTGGAAGGGCTTCATCACTGATGATGAGCGCTACAACCACACGATCAAGGTTTGGGCGGAGACTAAGCAAAAAATTTCTAAAGAAATCCAAGCTGCGACGCCGCAAGACAACGATATTTTCGCCATGATTGATTCCGGCGCCCGTGGCAACTGGGGACAAGTTACGCAGTTGGCTGGTATGAAGGGGTTGGTGGCCAATCCAGCTGGTAAAACTATTGAGCTGCCAGTGAAGTCATCTCTCAAAGAGGGATTTACTATCCTCGAATACTTCATCGCTACTCACGGCGGACGTAAAGGTAAGTCCGATACCGCGCTGAAGACTGCCGAGGCTGGTTATCTAACACGACGTTTAGTTGATGCCGTTCAGGATATTATTTGCCGCGAGGCTGATTGTGGCTCCAAGGATTTTGTCGTCCAGAAGCGCGAGGAGATTGAACAAATTGGTGAGAGCTTTGCTGAGTCGCTTTTTGGTCGTACGCTCGCTGCGCCGTTGGCACATCCAAAAACTGGTGAATTAATTGCCGATTCCGGTTCAGAGATCGACCGGCCGCTGATGGAGAAAATCGAAGAACTAAGCATCGCAGAAGTCTCGATTCGCTCGATCTTGACCTGCCAGACCGAAAATGGAGTTTGCCAACGTTGTTATGGACGTGACCTTGGTCGTGATACGACTGTTGAGGTTGGTACAGCTGTCGGCATCATTGCAGCCCAGTCAATTGGTGAGCCAGGTACGCAGTTGACTATGCGTACTTTCCATATGGGTGGTGTCGCTGGTGAAGAGGATATTACGCAAGGTTTGAATCGTGTCGAAGAGCTTTTCGAAGCTCGCGCACCGAAAGCCGAAGCGGTTATCTCCGAAGTTGCTGGTAGGGTCAAAGTTAGCAAAAAGGAGGGCAAGACGATCGTTACGATTACGGCGAGCGGTGAAAGCTTCGATCGCTATAATTTAGCCGGCTACAATCCGGACACGAAAGAAGGCCAGAAGATTAAAGCCAAGCAAATAATTGCCCGGGGTATTGGTAATCGCCTGACTATCAAGGCTCAAAATGCTGGGCTAGTCGAGAAAATTACAGAAAAGGAAATTACAGTCTCACACACGAAGGGTAATGAACGTGAATACGAAATCCCGCCGCGAGTTGGTCTGGCTGTGCGTACGGGTGATATTGTTGGCGCTGGTGCTCAGCTCACAATCGGCCATCTCAACTTACGCAAGATGATGGAGCTGACCGACATCAAGACGGTTCAAAATTACATAGTCAAGGAAGTTCAATCCATCTATACCGCCCAAGGCCAGTCGATCAACGATAAGCATGTCGAAGTTATCGTTCGACAGATGTTCTCCAAAGTGCGTGTACTAGATCCGGGTAATTCCGATCTTTTGCCTGGTGAAGTTACCGATTCGGTGAAACTGAAAAATGCTAACGCTGCGCTCGCAGAATCAGGCAAGAAGCCAGCTTCCGCGGAGAACCTCTTACTTGGTCTTACGCGTGTCTCACTCTATACAGATTCTTGGCTTTCGGCTGCGAGCTTTCAGGAGACGATTCGCGTCTTGGTCGAGGCCTCGACTACCAAAAAAATCGACATACTTCACGGGCTCAAAGAGAATGTTATTATCGGCAAGCTGATTCCTGCCGGGAACACTTACCAAAAGATGCATCCGGAAGCTCTGGAATTATAAAAGATAATAAGGATCGTAAAGAGCCGTAAGGATTGTAGAGATGTTCGCTTTAAGAATCAGAAATAAGATGCTAGAATCCCGCAACTCAAGGGATGCAATACGGTTATGAGATCGCACTTACTAGAATCTGTAACCTAGAACCTAACCCCTAAATTCGTGCCAACCATCAACCAACTCGTCCGCAAGCCGCGCAAACCGCAGCATAAGAAGTCTAAGTCGCCGGCGATGCAGTTTATCTCGAATACGATTAAGTCGACCACCCGCGCTTTGCCACTCGGCTGTCCGCAGAAGCGGGGAGTCTGTGTGCGTGTCTATACAACTACGCCGAAGAAACCAAACTCAGCTGTGCGAAAAGTCGCCCGTGTGCGTCTGACGAATGGTTACGAAGTGATTGCCTACATCCCAGGCGAGGGCCACAATCTCCAAGAACACTCAGTCGTGATGGTTCGGGGAGGACGCGTGAAAGATCTGCCTGGTGTGAAATACCATATCGTTCGTGGTGTGCTGGATACGACCGGGGTAGCAGATCGCAAACAGAGCCGTTCGCATTATGGTGCCAAGCGTCCGAAGGCTGAGAAAAAATAGTTATGTTTTTTGACAAAAATTACTTTTTGTGATAAAATATAAAATTAATTAACCCAAAACAAAATGTCTGTTGGCAAACTAACACCTGTGGACATCCAAGACGCAAAAACTGAAATACTTAACTACTATTTTCCGGACGGAAAACTCAATAAGGATGCCTTACGTGTTTTGCATGATGGAAACAACCAAAACTCTAGTGACATGCAAACTGCCCGTGACTTACTTAAGAATCCAGATGTCGAACTTACGGATGCAGAGCGTAAACAGCTCAAACGGATTGCATTTAGTTCGGTATTCTCACGTGTTAGGGCGGGAATAGAAGATAGAATGTCAGCTTAGTTTTTGTTTGAACAGCTTGCCAAAATAGTGGATTTGAAGTAAATTCAACCACTATTTTAAATATGCCAGAGCCATTATCTGAGATTGACGAAAAAGAGATGCTAGATATGTTTCGAAATCAGTGGCGCTGTGCTTTCAGATTAGTTTTTAGCGATGGCAGCACAGAGATAGTTGGTTCTGATCCAAACTCAATTATTCAAGACATGGAAAATTTATTTCGAGACAAGTCTGGTCTCGAAACTATTGAAATTTATATTCCGGATAATCATGATAAAAATCACGTTGCCTTTTCGGGGAGCAGGAATAAACAGTAAAGTTAAGCATAATTAATAAATTATTCAGCTAGTATGGTGCTGCCTAAACACGATACGGTAATTGAAGAGCAGTATGGGTATTGCAACGAAAGAACGATCCGTGCCCTTTTGGGAATGCCATTTCCGGATCTTGCCGCCGAGGTAAATCAGCAAATCTTAACTGAGCAAGTGCGTCTTCCTTATCGTAGTAGATTATTAATACTTTTAGGAAAGGTACTGCCTTCATTTTTAAGAAAAATCTTATTCGACTAGCAGCTTTGTTATAATTCCAGCACTTGTTTTTGTAATATATGTTTATTGTCTGCCGAAGTTAGAATTTACGACTTTCGTAAGGATCCCAAGGCTAAGCCTAGGGCGGTAGTGGCGATATCGGCGCTTATATCGCATGATCAGGCCATCGTACTTGGGGGAATGCGAGTATCTGCAGGTTGTGATGGGCCTGTGTTAAGGCGCGATATACGTAACGCTCTTCAAGCTGCCGTCAGAGATATACTACTTGAAACCAAATCTGCTATTCCGATTGAGCAGATTTTTCCTGGGATGCTGGAAGATACTAGACAACAACCCGTAATTGGTACAAATCGCGCTGATAGAAGAAGACAAGAAATGGCAAGGCGTAAAGGAGTGAAGAGACCTAGTCAGAGTGGGCATATTGCTAGGATGGTTGAACTTGCACTCACTCAAGAATCCGCTAAAATCCCACAACTGCCACTTGCCTAGCGGGTGCAGCTATTGATTCCCAATTAAAGGTGAATTGATTAGTAATCTTTAATTCTCTCATTATGAAACGCAAGTTTGTGAACGGAATTCCGTTCAAGGGTCCGCTACTACCGGGATCCGATCCGCTTCAAGAGAAGTTCATCAACTACGTTATGCTCGACGGCAAGAAGTCTATTGCGCGGGAGATTTTTCGTGAAATGATGGAAGAGATCAAGAAGGTCGAAAAGAAGCCTGATGAGATTTTTGCCATGGCGATCGAGAATGCTTCTCCAGCGATGGAAGTTCGGCCGAAACGTGTCGGTGGAGCGGTTTATCAGGTCCCGATCGAGGTTTCGCCAAACCGCCAGAGGATTCTCGCGATGCGCTGGATTCTCGAAGCTGCGCGTAGCGCCAAAGGCCGCCCGATTCATCAGAAGCTAGCTTCGGTTATCCTCGAGACGGCGAAAGGAGAAGGTCCGGCAGTCAAAAAGAAAGAGGACGCTCACCGTATGGCCGCAGCCAACAAGGCTTTCGCCCACTTCGCGAAATACTAGGATAGTTGCTGGTTGCAAGTTGCTAGTTTTTTTGTGTTAGAATTTTTTCTGAATTTAACCACTTTTAAAATGGCAAAAAACTCAGATCACGCGAAGCACGCGTTTTTTTACCTTGTCGCTTTCTTTGGGCTTGGTTTTGTCGCAACTGCGATCGGGCAGGTTGTTTTTCAATTAATCAATCAGACGATTGTCGAAACGACGCCGAGTTATTACGGCGATTATTCCCAAGGTATTTTGCGTTTCGCAATTTCTTCCCTGATTATTGCCGGACCGATTTATTATTTCGCGACACGCAAGATTAATACTGCGCTAGCTAAGAAGGACCTGGATCCGGATTCAGCCATTCGCAAATGGCTGACTTATATTGCGATTTTTGTCGCTTCGGCCGTCGCGATTGGGGATTTGATTTTTGTCTTGAATTCTTTCCTGTCTGGCGAACTTACGCTTAAGTTTCTACTCAAAGCAGCAACAATTTTTGTGATTGTGGGTGGATTTGGCTGGTATTATCTGACCGACCTACAGCGTAAAAATTACGCGCGGGACGCAAAGATCAAGGCCTTTGGCATAACTTTCATTGCAGTTACACTAGTTTGTTTAGTGACCGCTTTTTCGATAGTCGACTCCCCGTGGCGTGCGCGGGAAGTTCGCGAAGATCGCGAGAGGTTAAATGAATTACAACAAATTACTTATTCAGTGCCGGATTTTTATCGACAGAACTCCGCCTTGCCGCAAGATTTGAGCGAGCTGGTCTCAGATTCCCGAATCCGTGAAGAAGTCCTGCGTGATCCAGTCACGGACGAACAATATGAATATACGATTATTGATCCGCAGAGCTATCAGATTTGTGCGAACTTTACGCATGCCAACGCAGACGAGGAATATCTTGATCCAGCTTGGGAACATGCTGCCGGTCGCGCTTGTTTTGCTGTAGATGTTTCCGAAAAAGGTGACTATCCGATAGTTGATGTTAAGCCGGTTCGATCAGATTTCTAATTGAATTTCTGTGGGTTTTCGCTAAAATTCCACGGCTGTTTTCATGAAACACGCCCCAAAGGGGTCCCTTCGGGATAACATGAAACATGTAGCAATTATTAATTAATGGATATTCTTACTGCGACAACCGGAATTTTTCCAAAAATTGGTGGCGATGCGCCTTCGCTTCGTGCGAATTTGCATAAGTTTGATCGTGAGGAGATTTCGGAAAATGAAATTGAAGAGATTATTCAAAAGAATATTGAGCGGGCAGTACGTGAGCAGCTGGATGCTGGCATTGACTTGCCGACGGATGGATTGATTCGTTGGACCGATTTGTTTTCGCCCTTTGTGAAAGCTTGGGACGGTTTGACGCGCCGGGGAATCCACCGTTTCTACGACACAAATACGCTCTACGGCGAACCAGTGGTCGAAGGCGAGCTCAAATTTAACCCTTCGCACGCTGCTTCCGATTTTGCTATTGCGCAGAAGGCTGGAGCCAAGAAGGCGACACTTCCAGGAGTTTTCACTTTCGCTGCAGCCTGTGTTGATAATTTTTATCAAGACGAGCAGAAATTACGTGCGGTAATTGCCGAAAATCTACTTAAGGAGGCGCAAGCTTTGGTTGAAGCTGGTGCGGAGTTTATCGAGATTCATGAGCCGGAACTAGGATGGAACATGGAGCATGAAACACGTAGCATGAAACATGAAGCAATCAATAATGAGGTTGTCGAAATTTATTCAAAATTTAGCAAGCTACATGCGAAGATTGTCGTAGTTTCTTATTTCCGAAATTTTTCCCAAGAGATTGCAAATGCTTTAGTGGAAGCTGGTTGCGGGATCGGTCTGGACTTTTCTCGACCAGATAAAATTGATTCATTACCAGATGGTTCTATATTACAGGCGGGGGTTATTAACTCTAGAGAAACAAAGCTTGAGCAAATCGGAGGGGAAATAGCCGATTTGAAAACTATCATCTCTAAAAACTTCTCAAATTGTGAGATTATATTCTCTACAACTTCACACGTAGAGTATCTGCCCCATGAAATTGCACTTCAGAAGATTGCGCTTTTGAAGAATTTTAAAATTACTTTTTACTAAAACTGAATTTAAAATTTAAATGAAAATCGACTTGAACTTGCCGCTTTTTCCTACGACTTCGGTCGGTTCGTTCCCGAAGCCGGATTATCTAGTCGAAGCTCGGAAAAAGTTCTACAAACAGGAAATTTCTCGCGAGGAGTTGCTAAAGCTAGAAGAGCAAGCAACTAAAGAATTCATCGAGCTGCAGGAAAAAGTTGGCCTGGATGTTTTGGTCGATGGCGAAGCTGAACGGGGAGACATGGCGACGTTTTTTGCTGAGAAATTGAGCGGTTTTGAGATTTCTGAACCGGTGCGTTCCTACGGTAACCGCTATTACAAAAAACCGCGCATAGTTGGTGAAATTCAGAGAAGCGAGCCGATGACGCAGCACTTTTTTGAGTATGCGCAAAAACTTACAGATAAACCCATCAAGGGCATGCTGACTGGCCCGTACACGATGATGGACTGGAGCTTCAACGAGTATTACGGTTCACGCGAAGAGGTGGTGCGCGCTTTTGCGAAAGTCCTGCGTGAGGAAGCGATCGATCTGCAGAAAGCTGGCTGCAAGATTATCCAAGTCGATGAGCCGGCGTTATCCGTGCGTTCCGATGAGATTGAGTTGGCGGCTGAGGGTTTGAAGCTAGTGCTCGACGGCCTAGAAATGTATTCGATTACGCACATTTGTTATGGCGCTTTCGAATTTCTCGCCCCGAAGATTAAGCTACTGCCAGTTGACCAAATTGACCTGGAGTTCGCCGGACGTGATTTCGAACTGCTGGACCAGCTGAAGGGACACGAATTTCCGCAGGATGTTGGGCTCGGCGTTTATGACGTTCATACGCATAAAATTACACCGCAAAAGAGAATTGAAGAATATCTTGAAAAGGCGCTGACTTTTTTCCGCCCCGAACAAATCTGGGTCGATCCGGACTGCGGACTCAAAACTCGCACGATGGAAGAGTCTGAAAAGGGCTTAGCTGAGATGATGGCTGCGGCTAAAACA